>CAZAEY010000029.1:21948-28958 GCA_964484155.1 uncultured Acidobacteriota bacterium | reverse complement strand
GGGCGCTATTCAGAGACTTCCCTCAGCGAATGCGAGGTCTTCTCGCACGGATAATTCAGCGCAGCTACCAGGGCCGGCAGGCTTGATACGCTCGGCCAATCTGGTATAACCTTCCCCATGCGCTTCCTTGGCGTCATTCCGGCTCGATATCACTCCACTCGATTTCCCGGGAAAGCCCTTGCCGAGATAGCCGGCAAGACCCTGATCCAGCGGGTCTGGGAGAGGACGCAGCGTTCCCGCATGCTGGATCGGACGGTAGTGGCGACGGACGACGCCCGCATCGCCGAAGCGGTCGCCGCATTCGGCGGCGAGGCGATGATGACTCGGGAAGACCACCAAAGCGGTACGGACCGGGTGGCGGAGATCGCCCAACGCATTGAAAGCGACTGCTACATCAACATTCAGGGCGACGAGCCTCTGATTGCATTCGAGACCATCGACGCTCTGTGCGCCAAGCTTGAGGAAACGCCTCAAGCCGAGGCGGTCACGGCTCGCGTGCGCTTGGAAGCGGAAAGCCAGGCTCGAGATCCCAACATCAACAAGGTAGTGGTGGATCATTCCGGCCGCGCTCTTTATTTTTCCCGCTCGCCGATTCCCTATCCTCGGAACCGGCCGGCGGCTTATTTCAAGCATTTAGGCATCTATGGCTATCGCCGCTCCCTTCTGTTGCGGCTCGGGACGCTGCGTCCATCGCAACTGGAGCGTGCGGAGGCGCTGGAGCAGCTGCGGCTGTTGGAGAACGGAATACCGATCTATGTCGTCGACTCAGGGGCCGACAGCATCGGAGTCGACACGCCGGAGGATCTGGAACGTGTCAGAGCGCTTTTGCAGAATGGCGCCAAATAGGTCATCCTCAAAACCAAAAGGGGCGGGAGGAACGTGAAGCAAACGAAATTCATTTTTGTAACAGGCGGGGTCTTGAGTTCGCTCGGCAAAGGGTTGGCGTCAGCTTCCATAGGGTCGCTGCTGGAGTCGCGTGGTCTGAAGGTGACGATTTTGAAGCTGGATCCGTACATCAACGTTGATCCGGGCACTATGAGCCCGTTTCAGCACGGCGAGGTGTTTGTCACCGACGACGGTGCCGAGACGGACCTGGATCTGGGCCATTACGAGCGCTTCACGAGCGCCAAAATGACCCGGGACAACAATTCCACGACCGGAAAGATTTATTTGAGCGTCATAGAGAAGGAGCGGCGAGGCGACTATCTCGGAAAGACGGTTCAGGTGATCCCCCACATCACCAACGAGATCAAGGCGACGATCAAGAAGCCCGCAGTCGACGCCGATGTGGTCATTGTCGAAATCGGGGGAACCGTCGGCGACATCGAGAGTCTGCCCTTTCTGGAGGCGATTCGCCAGATGAGGGTGGAGTTGGGTCGGGAGAATTCGGTTTTCATTCATTTGACGCTGGTGCCGTTTATCGAGGCCGCAGGCGAGTTGAAGTCAAAGCCTACTCAGCATTCCGTCCGAGGCTTGAGGGAAATCGGAATCCAGCCCGACGTCATTCTCTGCCGGACCGACCGGGTCCTGCCAAGGGAAATCCGGAGCAAGATCGGACTGTTCTGCAACCTTCCTCCGGAGGCCGTCATTCCGGCGCAGGATGTGAAAAACATCTACGAAGTCCCGGTCGCGCTCCATCAAGAAGGCCTGGACCAACTCATCGTCGAGCAGCTCGAGCTAGACCTCGAACCGGGCGATTTGAACGCCTGGAAAGAGCTGATCCAGGGAATGGAAAATCCCCGCGACGAAGTCACGATCGGAATCGTCGGCAAGTACGTCGAGTACGAAGATTCCTACAAGAGCTTGAGCGAAGCGCTCAGGCACGGCGGTTTTCCCGGCCAATTGCGCGTGGATCTCCGTTGGATTGAATCGGAAGGCCTGGCCGGCGAAAGCTGGAAGGAAAAACTGCGGAACCTGGATGGAATCCTCGTTCCCGGCGGCTTCGGCACCCGCGGCATCGAAGGCATGATCCAGGCCATCGAGCACGCCCGCGCGGAGAAGGTTCCCTTTTTCGGAATTTGCCTCGGCATGCAGTGCGCGGTGATCGAATTCGCGCGCAACGTCTGTTCGCTGGAGGCCAACAGCTCTGAATTCGACCCGGCGGCGCCTCATCGGGTCATTTATAAGCTTCGGGAACTGCTTGGAGTCGAAGAAATGGGCGGCACGATGCGGCTGGGGGCTTATCCCTGCATTCTGGAGGAGGACAGCCTGGCGGCCCGAATTTACGGAGTGCGCGAGATTTCCGAAAGACACCGGCACCGCTACGAATTCAATCGGGAATACGAGGAAATCATCACCAGTTACGGGCTCAAGGTGTCTGGAAACTCTCCGGATCGAAACTTCGTCGAGATCGTGGAGCTGCCCGGACATCCATGGTTTTTGGGATGTCAGTTTCACCCGGAGTTCAAGTCGAAGCCTCTCCGCCCGCATCCGCTTTTTGTCAGCTTCATTGAAGCGGCTCTTGCTCACAAGAAAAAGCGGACGGCTCCGCTTGCGGCCGTCGAAGCCCCTCGCCCACAGACTGTTTCCGAACAGAGTTGAAGGGGCGATGTTATGACCGAAACCCGGACCATTCGGCTGGGCGCCTGGAGTCTGGGCGGAGGCCATCCCTTCTTTCTGATTGCGGGCCCTTGCGTGATCGAAAGCCGTAGCCACTGCCTCGACCTGGCCGGGAACTTGAGGGAGATTACGGCCCGCCTGGAGATCCCTTTCATATTCAAGGCATCTTACGACAAGGCGAATCGAACCTCGGTGCGCTCCTTTCGCGGTCCGGGAATCGATAAGGGACTGGAAATTCTGGAGACCGTGCAGCGACAGATCGGCGTGCCGGTTCTTTCCGACGTCCATTCCGCGGAAGAAGCCGAGCGGGCGGGTCGGGTGTTGGACGTCATTCAGGTGCCGGCCTTCCTTTGCCGCCAGACCGACTTATTGTTGGCCGCAGCCGGGACGGGCAAGATCGTCAACGTGAAAAAGGGGCAATTCCTGGCTCCCTGGGATGCCAGGAACATTCTGGAGAAGATCGAATCCGCCGGGAATCGCCAGATTCTTCTGACGGAACGCGGAACCTCGTTCGGATATAACAACCTGGTGGTCGACTTTAAGTCCCTTCCGGCGATGCGAGAGTTCGGTTTTCCGGTCGTATTCGACGCCACCCACAGCGTGCAGCTTCCTGGCGGCGCCGGAAAGGAAAGCTCCGGTCAGGCCGAATTCATTGAACCTCTGGCTCGAGCGGCGGTTGCGGTCGGCGTCGACGGCCTCTTCTGCGAGGTTCACGAGAATCCCGAGGCTGCGCTCAGCGACGGGGCCAACGCCTTGCGGCTGGACCGTCTCGAGAGTATGCTGAAACAGTTAAAGGAGATCGACAGCCTCGTCAAGAGCCGTTTCTGAAGCAAATGCCCCATGTCACTGGAGACAGCCCGCAAACTGCTGCGCGTCGAAGCCGCGGCTATTGAAAACCTTGCCCGGAAGCTGAACTCCACCTTCGAGTCGGCTCTGGATCTGCTGGCCGCCTGCCAGGGCCGCGTGGTGACCACCGGCATGGGAAAGTCGGGGATCGTCTGCCGGAAGATCGCAGCGACCTTTTCCAGCACCGGGACTCCGGCTCTTTACCTGCATCCGGCGGAGGCGATTCACGGAGACCTCGGGATGCTGGCCGGCGGCGACGCCGTCGTAATGCTTTCCAACAGCGGGGAAACCGAAGAGCTCACACGCCTGCTTTCCAATATCAAGCGCCTCGCGATCCCGGTGGTGGCGCTGGTCGGGCGGCTCGATTCCACCATCGGCCGAAGCGCCGACGTCGTGCTCGATGTCGGGGTGGACGCGGAGGCATGCCCTTTCAACCTCGCCCCGACCGCTTCGACCACGGCGGCGCTGGCCCTGGGAGACGCGATGGCCATCGCACTTTCGTTGCGAAAGGGATTCGAGCTGGACGAATTCGCCAGGCTCCATCCGGGAGGCAAACTGGGCAAGCGATTGGCGCGGGTTGGAGAACTGATGCATCGGGATGAAAAAATCCCTGCCGTCTCGCCCGAGACCGGAATGCCAGAAGTCATTTACGAGATGTCAAAGAAGGGTCTTGGCATCGCCGCCGTCGTCGACGCTGAAAACCGGCTGCTGGGCGTCATTTCCGACGGTGATCTGCGACGACTGTTGCAGGCCCGTAGGGAACAGGTTTTCAACCTCACGGCGGGCGAATGCATGACGCGGGATCCGATCTCCGTGTCGCCGGAGGAGTTCGCCGTCGCCGCCCTCAAGGCGCTCGAAGATCGGAAAATCACCTGCCTGATGGTCACGGAGCAGGGAAGACTGCAGGGCGTTCTGCACCTGCACGACCTGTGGGGAACCGAGATGTTCTAGCCCGCCTGATTCGGGTTCCGGGGTTCCGGGGTTCCTGAGTTCAGCTCTTGCATTCCGCCTTCCCGAATCCTGTATTCCTGTATTCCTGCTATTCCTGACTCCTGACTCCTGACTCCTGACTCCTGACTCCTGTGGACCAGCAACGCAGCAGACCCGCTCCCGTTTGTTGGGTTTTCAGGATCCCTTCTGCGCGTTCGCATTCGGGCCGAGCCTCAGGTCGAAGGCCGCCATCTCGGCAAGATTGCGAACCAGGAGGATTCCGTCGCTGATGGCGGGGTGATTCCAGGTCTTGCCTTCCAGTACGGGAAATCGAACCAGCTCTTCGTGCCGTTCGGGAGTCGCTCTCACCAGAACCAGGTTTCCGTCCTCGGTCAGGACGATCAGGTGCCCGTCGGCCAGCATCACCTGCCCGTAGCCGTAACGTCCGCCCTTCCACTGCAGCTCTCCGGTTGCGGCATCGATGCAGGCCAGAATCGACTCATCCAGGCCGTAGATGAAACCGTCGTGCAGGACGGAGCTGGTGAATTGATTCTTCATCCGGATGTTTCGCCAGACTTCCCGCACGTCGAAGCCGTCTCCTTCCCGGGAAAGCTCGATGACAGCCGCGCCCGATCCGTAACCGGTGGAAAGGAATATGCGATCCTCGCCGACGATTAGAGGTTGCGACGCGTTCACGTCAAATTGCGTCCTCCACGGGTACTCCCAAAGCAGCTCGCCGCTTTCCGGCGAGAGACCCGCCAGACGAAGGGCGCTGAAGACCAGAATCTGGCGGACTCCGGCCAGCGTCGCCAGCATCGGCGAGGAATAGGATTGTTGATCGTCCAAAGCAGTCCAGACGATTTCACCAGTGCGTCGGGCATATGCGACGACGGAACGGCCGTCGCTCCCGCCCGGCAAAACGATGACGGTTTCGTCGACGATCAGCGGCGAGGCCGCCATCCCCCATTGCAGGTTTCGGGCGCCGGCGTCTTCCAAGATGTTGGTGCGCCAGATGACTTCGCCCGTATCTTCCATCAGGCAGCGCAACTCGCCCGTGCCGCCAAGAGCGTACACGCGCCCTTCGGACCAGACCGGCGTCGCCCTAGGTCCGTCGCCGCCCATACGCTCTCGGAACGCCGCTCTCCACCCGTTAATCCAAAGTTCGCGCCCCGTGTTCAGATCATAGGCGGCAACGACCTCCTCCGAGCCGCGCTGCTCTATCGTGAAGACGCGTTGCCGGGCGACCGCAAACGACGCGTAGCCGCCGCCGACGGGCTGTTTCCAAATGGGTTCAAGGCCGCGCTGCGGCCAGTTCGTCAGAATCGGTCGTTGGCGGTAATGGCCGTCCCGATCGGGACCTCTAAAATCGGTCCAGTACTCGGACTCCGCAGGCTTCGTTTCGGCTTTCTCCGCAAGTGCCGGCATCGAAACCGCTTCACCCGTCTCCGTGCCGGCCTTTTCCGACGGAGAGGGAGAGGGACTTTCCGCTTCAACTGGGAGTGCGGCGGACTGGGCCGCTTGACGCTGCATCTCGCGATGCCGAGCGATTTGTTCGGCCTGCGCCCGTTCCGACGGGACGAAGCGGAGATAGGGGGAACCGCCGCCGTCCAGCAGCACGCGCAGTCCCAGCGCGTAAAAGACTCCGCCCACCAGGATCAAAACTACAGCGCCGGCCAAGCCGGTTTTTAGAATCCTATTCAACATTTGTTCACTTCCCTATCATCGCCGAATCAAACGGAAATCTCCAGCGCCGCCCGCTGGATTCGCCCGGACCTGAAATGTCGCCCCCCCTCTCAGTCTGATCCGGATGCATGCATTGACCGAGATGTTTGGTGAGAGTATGATTGACGGTGGGGGGTTCATTCTCGCCTGATCGTTTTCTAACTTCTTAAAGGCTTCGCTGGGAGGCGAACAATTTATGCATGCAATTTCTTCAAGAATCGCACTGAATCTGTGTCTAATGCTGCTGGCCGGCGGCGCCCATTTGTCCGCGCAGGAGGCCCCGCCACAGGATCTCGAACTGTACCACATCCACTTTGTGAAGGCCGCCCCCGGAAAGCTGCCCGAGTTGATCGAGGCCTATCGATCCAGGCCTGCTCCGGCGGCGGGACAACCGCAGGTTGCTCCCGTAGTCTTGCGTCACCGCGAAGGGAGCGATTGGGATCTCGTCACGATCACACCGCTCGGCAAAGAGACCACGCTCTCGGCCGAGATGCCTTCGCAAGAAATTCAGGAATACTACCGGCGTCTGGGGCCGCTTTCCGCATGGCACGGAGATTCCTTTACGGTGGGACCGAGTTGGGGCATTGTGAAAGCGGCGCTGGTGCCGGCGGAAGGAGCGCAGGGATGGGTATACGTCGTAAGCGACTACCGGTCTCTGCCCGGACACCGCCAACAACTGCGGCAGGTCCTGGACGGGAACGCTCAAAACGCTCCCGGTCGGAGCGCGCTCTTCGCGCACGTAGAAGGGGCCCCCTGGAACTTTCTGACCGTTACTCGTTACAACTCGTGGTCGCAGCTGGGCGAGCCGCCTCCTGCAAGCGGCGATCAGGATGCCGGGATGTCCATTCGCGAACATCTGGCCGCGCACAGCGACACGATCGCAGTATTTCTTTCGGGCGGTCAGCCGATTCGCTGAGCCGCCTTTGACCGCGTGTCGCAGGCGGGTTCGCCCC
>CAZAEY010000029.1:0-21848 GCA_964484155.1 uncultured Acidobacteriota bacterium | reverse complement strand
TCGGATTTGCCCGGGTCTGGAAAATAGAATTTAGCGCTGAAACGAGAGTTCCCCTTCCGCCATCGGCCTAAATTCTATTTTCCAGACCCGGGCAAATCCGATCCGGGCAAATCCGATCCGGGCGTTTTTTGTTTTCCGAAGCTGGAAACGGTGTGACCGGCGCCGCGCAGCTTGTATTTGTAGGTCACGAGGCCTTCCAGGCCGACGGGTCCGCGGGCGTGGATTCGGGAGGTGCTGATTCCGACTTCGGCCCCCAATCCAAACCGGTATCCGTCGGAAAATCGAGTCGAGGCGTTGGAGAACACGCAGGCTGAATCGACCCGACTTAGGAACTCCTCTCGGGCCGCCGGATCTTCAGTCAGAATGCCGTCGGTGTGGTGGGAACCGTATCGATTGATATGCTCCACGGCTTCGTTCACCCCGTCAACCACCCGAATCGACAGCGTCAAATCGCCGTATTCCGTCCTCCAGTCCTGTTCGTCCGCTTCATCGACGAGGGGCAGGATCGTTCGGGTCGCCGGACATCCCTTCATGCGGATCCCGGACTGACGGGCGGCGGCGGCGAAAGCCGGCAGGAAAACCGCCGCCGCAGGCTCGTCGACCAGCAGAGTTTCCAGGGCGTTGCAAGCCGCCGGGTAGTCGGCTTTGGCGTCCAGGACCAGTGGAATGGCTCGTTCCATGTCCGCCTTGCGATGTACGAACAGGTGGCAGATTCCCTCCGTATGACCCAAAACCGGAATGCGGGTGGATTCCATGACGCGGCGCACCAGTTCGCTGGAACCCCGGGGAATCACCAGGTCGACAAGTTCCGGGTAGGCCAGCATTTCCTGAAACGCCTCTCGAGTCGTCAGCAGCCGCGCCCACCCCTCTGGAAGCCAGTCGAAGGCGCGGTTCAACTTCTCGACCAGAGTCATAAACGCCTGATTGGAACGCAGAGCCTCGGCTCCCCCTTTCAGCACGACAGCGTTGCCGCTTTTCAACGCGAGAGAAAGGATTTGAGGGATCACATCGGGACGTGATTCGAACACGATTCCGATCACTCCCAGAGGCGCGGATTCTTTTTCAAGAACCAGTCCCTCGGCCAAGCGGCGGCTGAACAGGATCCGTCCCACCGGATCCTCCAGAATGGCCAGATCGCGCATTCCTTGAACGAGTGCGTCCAGTTTCTCTTCGCCCAGAACGAGACGCTGATAAAGGCTGTCCGCCAGCCCGTCCTTTTCTTCCTGGCAGTTGAGTTCATTCTGCTGGAGCAGGAACTCCCGATGCTCCTCAATGAGACGGGCGAAACGCTCCAGCGCTTCGTTTTTTCGTTCAGTGGCCAGGGACGCCATAGCGAAGGACGCGTTTCGCGTCTCCTCAAGGAGAGGGTAAAGAGAGGTCGATTCAGTTGACGTTTTCATGGGCCCGATATTGATCTCCGGAGGCCTTCAAACCGACTCCCAAAATATCACAAGGTTGTCCCGGTGAATGATTTCCGCCGGACCGGACCGAGACAAGGTCTGGGCGATTCTTTGGCTGGACTGCCCGGCGATGCGCTCCAGTTCGCCGGCAGCGTAGTTGCTGATTCCCCTGCCGAGTTCCTGATCGTTCTGATTTCGCAGACTTACCACGTCGCCAGGTTGAAACGCTCCATCGACGCGTATGACCCCGACTGCCAGCAGGCTTGCCTTGGCTTCGATCAAAGCCCGAACGGCTCCCTCGTTGATGGTGACAGCCCCTTTGACTCCCGACGCGAATCCGATCCACCGTTTTCGTCCGGAAAGGCCGGCTCGAGCCGGGATAAAGGTTCCCCGGGCAGCCTCCGGGTCCATCTTCCCGCCAGTCAGCAGACCCGACAGAAAAGCGTGGTCGATGCCGCTGGCGATCAGCGTATCCACTCCGCTGATTGCGGCGATTCGCGCCGCCTCCAGCTTCGAAGCCATGCCTCCGCGGCCGGATACGGAAGATCCCTGAAGTCGAATGTCGGCGAGTTGCTCGAAGCGTTCGATGGACTTCAGCAGCCTGGCGTCGGCGTTTGTTTTCGGATCGGAGGTGTAAATGCCGTCCACATCGGTCAGGATGATCAACAGATCGGCTCCGAGCTTTCCGGCCACCAGGGCCGAGAGCCGATCGTTGTCGCCAAAGCTTTTCGAATACACCCCCTCTTTGAGCTCCATGGTGGAGACGGTATCGTTTTCGTTGATGATCGGAATGACCCGCATTTCAAGCAGTTTCTCCAGAGTGCGGCGCAGTCGGAGATAGCGTTTGCGCTCTGAGAAGTCGGCCGTGGTCAGCAGAATCTGGGCGATTTTGACACCGTGTCGCTGGAATATCTTTCGATAGGTTTCCATCAGCAGGGCCTGCCCCACTGCGGCACACGCTTGTTTTTCGACAAGGTCGAGTTCATGAAAAAGGCCCAGTTGCCTTCTCCCCGAGCCTACGGCTCCGGAGGAGACGACTAAAACTTCGCGCCCCAGCTCCCAGGCTCGGAAGAGCGACAGCGCGATTTCCTCGAGTCGTCGAAAAGCCGGCTCGCTTTGCCCTTCCATAACGATCTGGGTGCCCAGCTTCACCACTACGCGATGAAGATTGGTCGAACTCAAATTCACCTCGCTCCGTCTTGCCGCCTCGGCAGCGCTTTCAAAATGAGTTTCGCGTCGCTCTCGAGCGGTCGACCCTCTTGCAGGGCGAAGCGCCTACGATCGCGAACCGATTCACGATTTCCGGCGCTTTTCCTCAAGCGACAAACCCCTCGCCGCGCGTTCCCACTTTCGCGCGCATTCGTTCAGTATCGTCTATTTCGAGCGTCTCTCGAGCGGAAAAAGCAAGAGCGCCCTCTCCCGTCTCGATCGTGAGCGAATCTCGCCGCCGCCAATCACCATCATCTTAACCCGACTGAATTCCAGTTCAGCGGCGCGGATGAGCGTCTCGAAGTGTGGCGTCTTCATTGTCACTTCACGCTCCAGCCGCCATAATGAGGAGCGAAGATATGAAAGAAATAATCAAACTGGCGGCTTTAACGCTTACTTTTTTCCTCCATGCCTGCGCTCCCGACGTCGTTGAAGCGCCCGAACCTCGGCCCTCGACTGTGGAATTTTTTGAGAATCTCGCCGCCCATTGCGGAAGCGCGTACCGTGGAGAGACGGTGTATCCCACCGACGAAACGGACCCGATGGTGGGAGCGGTTCTGCTGATGCACGTCCGCGACTGTTCGCCGGACCAGCTTCAGATCCCGTTTCTGGTGGGCGAAGACAGCTCACGGACCTGGATGCTGACGTTGGACGGCGACGACCTGATTCTGAAACACGACCACCGGCGTCCGGACGGGACCCCGGACGATCTGACGAACTATGGCGGCCGCGCCGATTCCACAGGAACGCCGTGGCAGCAGTCCTTCCCGGCCGACGCGTTTACAAAGGAGCTGCTGCCTGAGGCCGCTACCAATGTGTGGACGCTTCGGATCGATGTGGAGGCTCAGCAGTTCGTCTACGACCTGCAGCGACACGGTCAACCTCGATATCGAGCCGAATTCGACTTGACTCAGCCGGTCCCGCCTAAAGAGTGACCCATTCGCCGTCGCCGACGCATCGGGGACGCCACTGGCTGCAGGAATGGACGCTGGAAGACGGTTTCAAATCGCGGCCGCCGCTTACCTGATCTACGGGATTCTGTACCTGGCCGGAGCGGCGTTCTTGATTTCTCGAGGCATCGGCGTACGCGGAGACGCCTCTGTCGGCTTTCATTTCGCGTGGTTTGCATTCGGACTTCTGCTGATCGTCCTGTTTCCCTGGCTCATTTCGAAAGGATCCCGTCATCGAGGCTGCCTTTGGTTTACTCGGGTCCTGGCCGCACTGGCTTTCTACAGGGCCTATGAAGTGGCAGGCGTCGCACGGGCGCCACGGGTCGAATCCTTACCGCTGGCGGGCGACGTCCAAGTTCCCATGGCGCTGGGCGCATGGGCCTTCTTCTTCGTGACCCTGACCGCGGCGGCGCTGTTGGCGTGGGCCTCCTGGAGGAGGATGTGAATTGAGTGCAACAAACGGGACCGGGTCTGGAAAATTGCATTTCCGGCAAATTCGGGTTGTCCACTCCCCTGAAAGGGTTGATAGAGCCCAAAATGCAATTTTCCAGACCCGATTTTTGCGTTTTCGTCAATTGTCCTGGTCTCGATTCGAACCGCTCGATCAGCGAAACAGGTAGGTCTCAATAAAGGCGATCATTGCCCGGTATCGAATCACCGGATCCTCGACAGCCCGGATTCGCGCCATCCCAGTGGGAAAATCCGTCACAGCGGACGCCGCCAGCAGGGCTGCCTCCAGGCGCAAGGCTGAATCCAGGCCCCGTCGTTGCATCCCGCCGGCCGCTGCCGGAGCAGGATCGCCGGCCGCCTCGTCTGCACGCAGCCTGTCAAGGAGCTGAAAACCCTGATCGAGGATCAATGGCGCCACTTCCCCCTGGCAGCGAGCCAGCGCGGAGACGAGATTGGCGAAGGTCGCAGCCGAAGCGGCCGGATCCTCCATCTCGAGCGTCATCCAGGCGGCGGTCTCGGCAATCGCTTCGATAGGCGCGGGAAGGCTCGGGCCCATGCGACTTCCCCTGAAGCAGGCGCTCTGCAGATATTGTACGAGTTCACGCGCTCCGAGCCCCTCGAGCGTTGCGGCGTGCAGCAGGGATTCAGGATTGAGCCCATCCTCTCGTCCCAGCGCGGTGGTCACGCGCCGCACGCGCGAATGACCGCCTTGCCGCAGGAACTCCCCCCGCCCCGGTCCTGGATTCAGCGCCCGGTCGATTCCTCCCAATAATTCCAGTTTCTCCTTCAACGAGGGCTCGGCCTCCAGGAGCCTCAGAGTGGTCTCCGGAAACTGACGCAGCCGCTGGATGGCGTCGAAGGCAAGCTTTTCCGAGGCAGTCATCTGCATCGTTTCGCTTCCGACATTAACGACGTACGTCCGTCCCCCGCCGTCTTGCCGCAGCGTCCGAACGATCGCCTCCAAAGCTGAAGCCATATCGAGAACACGCTCCGAATTCGCGGAGGCCGCCACGGTTAAAAAGTGGACGAGGCTGGACAGAGACTGCTCGTTGGGATCGCTTTGCAGGCTCGAGTGGAAAGCGGCCATCGTGTCGTTCAGCAGATCCTCAGCCGCATCGAGCGCTCCGTCCTGCGCAAAACTTGCGAGAATTGCAGAACGCACGTTGAAATCGACCTGGTCACTTTCAATTTGCGAAAGCTGCGAGAGCGCCAAATGAGGGTCCTCCATCGCCTGCCTGAAAAGCCGTAGTTGCGAGACCGTCAAACGATGTCCAGAGACGGCGCTTCCTTCCAAGTGTTCGGGAGGATCGGGCCAGTCGGCTTCAAAGCGTTCCGCCAGGTCCGGATTCAGGTCCATAAGGCCGACAATAAGCGGATGGGACGCTGACGTCAGGGAGTGAAACTCAGGCAGCGTCGCAGCCGCTTCGGCGCGTTCGCGCAGCTCGACGAGGATCGAATAAAACGCGTCCTCGGCGCGCGCTGGATCCAGTTGCAAGTAATGCTGACTCAGCTGACTGATTCCGCCCCGTGCGGCCGCATCCGGCGCCGCCAGCGCCGCCTCGTAAAGGGCCTCGCGCAGATTCTGCAGGTCGCTGGAACAGATTCTCAAGCGAAAAGCAGTGCGCTGAAGATCCCTGTCGCCCGTGCGAAGGACTGTCACCTGACCCGAGTCCTGTCCCGACGCAATGGACGCAAACAAGACGCAAAAACAGAAGGAAATGATTGGAACGATGCGTTGCATGCCGACCCCCTTCAGAATGGTTTCCTCTATTCTAATAGGAAAGCGCGCAATCTTCCCATTAGACTCCGAAATTTCCACTGGGGTTCAATTGGGGAAATTCAAATGTCTGCGTGAGTGGCCGCGGACGGCGACTGGCGACCTGCTTCATTCAAGGAACAGGCGGCGATAGATTAGAAAGGCCGTCAGAAAGAATGCGGAAACGCCTGCGGCCAGAATTAACTTGTTGGCCAGCATGAAGTTCACGGCTGCCTCGCCATACCACACAGCCAGCGCCCCTTCCCCGAAGTATCGCAAGCCGCGGCCCAGAAGAAGCGCCGTCACGAAGGTTTTCAGCGGAACGCCGAAGCCTCCGGCTGCTACCACAAAGGCCTTGAATGGAGTGGGCGGAGGAAGGATGGAAGGAACGGCGACGCTCAGAAAGCCGTTTCGCTCGATCCAGCCGCGGATTTTCGCGGAGCGGATCGATTCCGTGTGTTTTCTATAGAACCATTCTCGCCCTTTCCGCGCCATCCAATAGAGCCAGAGACTGCCCGCAAGCGATCCCAGCGTGGCCATCAGCGCGTAGACAGGCATCATGGCGGGGTTGCGCATCGAGAGAGCCATTACCAAAACGTCGTTGATAACGGGAAAGGAAAGGATCGAACTGTCCAGAAAAGCGACGACGAACAGGCCCAAAGGTCCCAGAGAAGCGACCAGGCCTTCGATCCATCCCGGCATCC
The DNA here is from genome assembly GCA_964484155.1 of uncultured Acidobacteriota bacterium. Classification (GTDB taxonomy): domain Bacteria; phylum Acidobacteriota; class UBA6911; order RPQK01; family JAPXNP01; genus DATKAT01. The sequence goes on along the minus strand of CAZAEY010000029.1, from coordinate 15,379 downwards.
GGCGGGCGTGTTCGATGCTGATATCAGGCACTGTGAAAAAGTCGAATTGTAGCAGAGTTCAGCAGTTCCGGGCGAACCTGCCTGTCCGCATTCAGGCGCGTTTGCGATCGACCTTGGCGAGGCCTTCCAGCCAGTCCGAAAGCCCGTTGACCTGGCGTTGCGGAGGTGATACGTTCGGCGCCGGCAATTCAGAAACCGCAGCATTTCAAAGGGAGGCTCTTTTATGGCTTTCAGGCTTTTGCTGACTGCGTTCTTGCTGGTCGCTCCGGCCTTTGCGGCGGGGGAGACGCCCGAAGAGAGACTGGCTGCAAAGGGTCTGACTCTTCCGCCGGCCACAGCTCCCGTCGCCGCCTATGTGACCTCGGTGCGGGTCGGAAACCTCTTGTTTCTATCCGGGCACGGAGAATGCGGCGAAACTCTTAAGAGCGGCAAGGTCGGACGCGACCTGACCGTTGAAGAGGGCGCCCATTCCGCTCAGCGAGTGGGGCTTTGCATGCTGGCGACGATTCGGGAAGCTCTGGGCGACCTGTCCAAGGTCAAGCGGTTCGTTCGTATTCTGGGGATGGTCAACGCCACCGAGGACTTCACGCAGCATCCACAAGTGATGAACGGATTCTCGGAATTGATGGTTACCGCCTTCGGCGAAGCCGGCCTGGCCGCCCGCGCGTCCGTCGGAATGAGTTCGCTGCCTTTTGACATTCCCGTAGAGATCGAGGCGATCGTCGAGGTGGAGGATTAGGGTTTCGGGTTTCGGGTTTCGGGTTTCGGGGTTTCGGGTTTCGGGGTTTGCGAAAGACGCCTGTTGGATTCCTTTTCGGTGACGAGGAGTTTCATTTACAGGAGCGGAGCCTGACCTGCCTCGTAGAAATGCGGCCAATCCTTAGCTTTCCACTGGAATCACAGCCTCCAGCCGGTGTGATACGTCTTACAACATAATGACGGGCCGGATAAAGCGCTTGACAGAGCGCTGGCAACTGTCGTTTGCTCTATTCTCTATGAGAACGCTTTCGAATCGGCAGACGCAAATCAAAACGGCATTTGAGCGAAACCAGAAGGCCTTGAGCCTGCGTCCGACTTTGGGTCGAGGGACGGCGGTCACGCGGGTTCGAATGATTGACGGGCTGGCCTGCGAAGTCGAAGAGGGCCCCTGGAAGATCGTCGCCGACATGGGCGAGAAATCCGGCGGAACAAATGCCGGTCCCAACCCCGGATTTCTTGGACGGGCGGCTCTGGGAAGCTGTCTGGCCGTCGGCTACATCCTGTGGGCCGCCAAGAGGGATCTGCCGCTGACCTCACTGGAAGTCGAGGTGCAGGCTGACTTCGATTCTCGAAGCTATCACGGCATCGGCGAAGCGAAGCCGGGGTACGAGCAGGTCCGGTATGTGGTGCGCGTCGAAAGCCCCGCCCCCGAAGAGGAAATCCGGGCCGTCCTGGACGAAGCGGATGCGCACAGCGATTATCTGGCCGTCTTCGCGCTTCCCCAGGACGTTCGGCGCGAGGTCGAAATTCTGGCATCGCGGACGACCTGACGGCGATGGATCCGAGACTGCAGCGAAGGATACAGCGTTACGGATGGGATAAGGCGTCTGCCTACTACGACCGGTTCTGGGAGAGGCAGTTGACGCCGGCCCGCCTTCGCATCTTGGAGCTGGCTGCGCCGGCGCCGGGAGAACGGGTGCTGGACCTGGCCTGCGGTACGGGAGCGGTTACGTTTCCGGTGGTTGAGGCGGTGGGCTCGGACGGTTGGGTCGTCGGCACGGATCTCTCCGAGAAGATGATTCTATCCGTCAGGGAAGAGGCGGAAAAGCGAGGCCTGGGGCAGGTGAGGTTTGAAAGACAGGACGCCGAGCGGATTGAATTCCCGGATGCGTCCTTCGATCTCGCGCTCTGCTCGCTGGGCCTGATGTACGTGGCGGATCCTCTGGAGTCGCTCCGCCAGATGAAGCGAGTGTTGATGCCCGGCGGGCGCGCCGTCGCGTCCGTCTGGGGAGCTCGCAAAAACTGCGGGTGGGCGGAGATCTTTCCCATCGTCGACGCCCGCGTGGAATCCGAAGTCTGTCCTCTTTTCTTTCAATTGGGAGGCGGCGATGCGCTCCAGAAGGCTTTCGCGGCGGCCGGATTCGATTCGATTCACGTCGAACGGCTGTCGACCATTCTCGAGTATGTGTCCGCCGAGGACGCCATTGGCGCGGCATTTGCCGGGGGGCCGGTGGCACTGGCCTATTCGCGCTTTGACGAATCCACCCGGGAGTCCGCCCACGCCGAGTATCTGGATTCCATCGAACGGTTTCGCAGCGGCTCGGGTTTCCGAATTCCGGGTGAATTCGTCATCTGCAGAGGTTTTCGGAATTGACGCGAAACCTCCACCCGCGGCGCCGAGTTACTCGCCCGAATTTTCCAGCTCCGCTGACGCCGAAACCGGCCCCCTGACGGGGCGTGCTAAATAAGGGGACTTTTGTCCGCTTGACGCCCTGCGCAGCATCTTGCCTGCGATCGACCGGCGCCCTCTTCGACCTGGTTTCAGTCCCGGCTCTCATCGCGTTCTCTTCGCTGAATAACGGAAGTGCGATGGCTGGGGAACTCCACGACGAAAAATGGCACGTCTTCGCTGACGTGGCAGCGCATGCATCCGGAGCGCAGTCGCTCCATGCTGGCGAGAAAGTACTCGGAATCCTCCGTTTCGAGAGCCTCCGCCACCGCCGGCAGATCCTCGTGCAGGAACGGCCTTGCCGATCCGGCCCGAAGCGGGCGTCTTTCCAGTCCCAGCTCCAGGGCGGTTTCCAACTTCTCCAGTTGGTATCGGGCGTAGGGCCAGTTCCGGTCGATTCCTGCGAAATAGAGCTCTGAGAATCGATATCCGACCTCGATCATCGTCACGTCCATTCCGCGAAACTGCCGTTCGGACTTTTCGAACCGCTCGTCGACGCTGCCGGTCAGCCAGCCGGCTTCTTGTGCGCCGCCCCCCGCGCAGCAGGGTATCGACAGCAGCAAGCCCACGCCGAGCCAGCGTCCTGCGTGCAAATTCATCCGCTCACCTCGCGCTTTCCATCATAAGCCCGGAGGGCGCCCGACGTGTTCGCATTCCCACCCGCGCAATGCCGCTTGTCCAAGCGTGATCCATCGTCAGTTCGACGCACCGTTCCCCCGCCGTCACTCGGCTGATTCGCGAAAACGGTCAAAACGCTTTGCTCTTCGTCATAGCTGGCGCGATCGCCAAGCAGATGGAGCAGGAAGACGAGAAATCCCAAGTCGGCCTCCGGTCCGCTGACGCGGAGCCTTCCGGCGCCCTTCCAGCCGGCCGCCTCCAGGCGGGAGAGGGCTTCGGAAGCGGGAACGATGCCGTCCTGAAGGATGAAATCACTCCACCGCAGCCAGACCGGCGTCTCGCCTCCCTCCGGAAGCAAGGCAAGCGCAGGGCCCGGCTCCAGCATACCTTCCGTGGCGAAAGCTTCCCCTGACCGCACCCTCGGGGAAGTGCTGGAATCAGTCTCGAATCCCTGAGATTTCCAGGCGTTCCAGCCGCCGTCCAATACCGCAACTTTGGACCGCCCGTCGCGCTGCAGGCTCCACCAGAGGCATGCTGCCGCGGGTCCTCCCCGCTCGTCGACTATCACGACGAACGCTTCGTCGCAGACGCCCAGCTCCGCAACCGCGCGGGATGCGGCTTGAGGCGGCGCCAGGCACTTGCCCTCCTGAGAGAAGCCATTCCAGTGAATCGCTTCAGGGATTCTTCCCGCCTCGAAGTCCGCCTCGAGGCGAACGTCCAAGATCCGGTAGCGACCGGTGTGGGCGCGTTTGGCGTTCAGCAGGTGGGGCGAAAAGAGAAAGCCCGGTTCGGCAAAGCCTTTGGCCCCTTTCAGGCTGTCCAGATATAGCGACAGGGCCCGCGCTTCCCTGCCCTCGAACGTCCGCCCGACAAACGGCGCGGACAGCGAGGCGATTTCGCTTTCTGAAAGGCGCCGCCCGATCCCTTCGAGCGGAACGATGCCGGGATAGGAGACGTCGGAGCCATCCGGCCCATGGCAACGCTGACAGAGCGACGCGTAAATGGTCCGCCCCTCCGCCAATAATTCATCCGAAGCGGGTTGGAGAGTTTTGGATGATTCGATCGGTTCGCCGGCCAGCAGAAGCGCCGCCGTAAGAAAGGCCGCTGCAAGAAATGCGTGAAAGCCGAAAAGTGGAAGTGACGACAAAGCCCTGCTCCATAAAGAGTGTAAGGCGCCGTGAGGAGCCGATCGCATTTTCGCTGACCCCCTCGCCCGGCGCGGCGGCAATCTCTGCGGCCGGCTGATTTGCAATTTGAGCGAACTTTCGCGGCGCTGTCAAGCCGGGTCGGCGTCGTTGGGCAGCTTTCTATTCGGGGGCCCGACCGCGGCGCTTGGAGGTTTCTGGATGTAGAAATAAAAGTGGTTTCCGATATTTCCGACGCGCCCGATTCGAAACAGGATCAGATCGAGGTATCGCAAAGGAAACAGCAGCCAGCCGAGCAGGAAGTGAGCGATCTGCCGGAGCCTCTTGGAGGGCATCCAGAGCTTGCAATATTCCAGGAGGAACACGAGCAGGGTTGCCGTCGGGCCGGTGCGCCAGCCCTCGGCCAAGACCGAAAAGGGCCCGAGCAGCAGTCGCAGTCCTTCCGGAGTGAACCTTCGGTAATCGTTCGGAAAAGGGTGAAACGGGTGGCAGAAAGGAACCACCAGATGCGCCGTCCCGCCCGGCTCCAGGCACCGGTGGATTTCAGAGAGAACCATTTCCGGGCGAGCCGCGTGCTCCAGGACAGCGTCGCATTCCACGCGAGTAAACCGGTCGCGTGGAAAAGGAAGACGTTCGGCGTTGCAGACCACGTCGAGGCCCGGCAGTGGGATGATGTCCACGTTGACCCAGCCTTCCACGCTGCTCCCCGCGCCGCCGATATATAGATTCCAGCGTCCCAGAGGGCATTTGCTTTCTGCGAGCCGTTCGGCTGGGTTTTCAACGAGCGGGCGAGGCGGAACGAGCAGGCGATAGAGCCTTCGCTTGCGCCTGATCCAGGCCTCCGTGACCGGATTTATTGATTCCGCTTTCATGCTTGAATTGTCGACGGTCGATTCTTCCCGGCGAGACCCATCCGGAAAGCGGAAGCGCAGGCGCCCCGGCTCAGCCGACTTCGTCCAGAAGTGCGAGCAAATTCCGGTAGTTCTCTCTCAGCGCCTGCAAGGGAGGCGTCCCTTCCTTTTCATATTCGACGATCTGCCACTCCGTGCCTCCCACGGTCTGATAGAGAGCCAGGATGGTTGGCCAGTCCAGTTCATCGTCTCCCAGAAAGGCCTCCGGATGAGCCTCGGAATAAGGCTTGACGTGGGTCGTGACGGTCCTTCCGGCATTTCGCCGTATCAATTCGACCACGTCCACTCCCGACTCGGATGCATTCCCGGTGTCCAATTGCAGAATCACTTCCGAGGGGGTCTCGTCGGCCAGAATGTTCCACAGGAGCTTCCCATCGAAACTTTCAAAAATATAGGGGTGGTTGTGGTAGCCCACCCTCAGCCCGTAAGGTTTCAAGCGATGGGAGATTTCGGTTAAAAGCCGAGTTGTTTCTCGAAAGGCCTCCGGCGAATTCCGCCGCTCCTCCCCCAACCAGCGTACGATCAGGTAGGGATTGCCCAAGGTCTTGTTGAACTCCGCGGTCGGCTCCAGCTTTTCGCCAAGCATATCCTCCAGATAGATATGCGTACCGCAGCAGCGCAATCCGTTGTCATCCAGCATGCGCCGAAGCTCGGCAGCCGTTCGCCCGAAATAATCGGCGAATTCGACCCCTTGAAATCCGATCTCAGCCAGTGATTTCAACGTCCCCGCCATGTCTTCGGCGAGCTCGCTGCGCACGCACCAAAGCTGGACTCCAATGGGAATATTTCGCCTTGCTGCAAGGGTCTTTCCGAAGATTCCGGCGGAGGCTGCAAACAGCGCCGTCTTCAACGCCGCCCTGCGGGAGATCGCCGAACGGTTCGCTGACTTTTCGGGATCGCTCCCTTCAATTCGTTCATCGCTCATGGATGGGATTATGAGTCTTTCCTGAAGCTCGGGCAACGGTTGGCGAAGAAATGCCGCAAATCATGCAAGATTGACTAGGAAGAACGCCGTAAATCCTGCATACTGGCTGCCGCCCGTCGCCGTCAAGGGAATCGCGGGCGGCTCCGACAGGCCACTTGAATTGAAAGGAAGCCTTCATGAAAACATTCAGCTGGATTCTTCTGACCCTGGTCGCCGCATTGCTTCTGCTGGGAGGGTTCGCTTCGGCTTACACTTCCTACTTCATCGACGCCTCAAGAGACCTGATTGTCGGCGAAACGAGCCTCGAGGATGTCGCTGCCGGCGACGCTGCCGTCGAAACCGCTCTTCGCGGGCGAAGAGCGACAGCTGCAGCATTCAGCATGGGCTTCGCGGTCCTGATGCTATTTGTGGTCCTGGGGCCTTACCGCCGCGGCGAAAAATGGGCCTGGTGGGCGCTTTTGGCCTCGGTGGCGGTGTTGAGCGGCGCCATCCTCCTTCGTACTTTGGTACTGGTGAACCCGCTCGGCGCCGGTACGGGAGGCGGGATTCTGCTGGCGACCGTCATTGCGCTTTTGTTGGACCTGAAACGATTGCGCTGAGAGCGACCAGGAGTCCCCGCCGTCGGGGCTTTGGAAGATCCCCGTTTCTGCGGGAATTTCAGTTGTTGAGGAGAGAGGCTGCTGGTTTCCACGTTTCCAGTTTCAGGCCGGCGTTTGGACAGCTGGGCCGATCCGCAGGCTGACTTTTTCCTCCAACGTTCGGGAGATCAGAGCTTCCATTCCGATCGTGGATTCAATCTCAAGAATTCGTTTGAAGTGGGGCCGGGTTGCTGGAAAACGTCCGATCAGCGAACAGCAGTCCTTGTATTCTTCGGCAGCGATCTCAAAGAACCCCAGCGAGATGCACGCATCCACGATTTCCTGTTTGTCAAAGGCGATCAGCGGTCGAAAAACCGAAGTCTCCAGCGCCTGGTCGACAGCGCTGAGATTTCCCATCGTCTGAGAAGCCACCTGGCCCAGGTTGTCCCCCGTAAACAGAGAGCGCGCCCCCCGGGATCGTGCGAGGCGTTCCGCAACCCGCGCCATGAACCGTCGAAACACGACCAACTCCTGCTTCTGGAGCGGCGGCGGAAGCATGCTGGTCGCGATCTGAAAATGGTGATACGGAACGTAGTGCACGTGGAGGGAGGGAAGAAACGCCGCCAGCTCTCGAGCCATCCTGCCAGCCTTCATGTCGTGCGCCCGGGCGGCGTCGGCGAAGGCGCAAAAATGCAGCAATTCGATCCGGCATCCTCGCTTTGCCATCAAATAGGCTGCCAGCGCCGAATCCATCCCTCCTGAGAAAAGCCCGAGCGCCCGACCGGAGATCCCGACGGGCAGCCCCCGGGCGCCTTTCCTTTTCTGGGAGAAGATGAAGCTTTTTCGGCTGGAAATTTCCAGGAATAGAGTCAAATCGGGATTCGAAAGATCGACCCCCCAATCGAACGCCCCCTGCACCGCGGCGCCCAGCCGCCTCTCCAGTTCCGGGCTCGTTATCGGAAACTCCTTGGCAGCCCTTCGTACGCGCACTGCGAAGGTCTGAACGCCTTCCCTGCAGCTCTCGGCCAGTTGCAACACCGACCTGCGAATCGAATCGGCTTCAGTGGCGACCACATCGACAGGAGCCCACCATGCTATCCCGAACACGTTGTCCAGTCGAACTTCGCGATCCGAACGCACCAGCATCCGCCCCCGAAAGCGCCTCACCCGACAACCCGGATTCTGGAGCCTGATGTTCTGAGCGAGTCGCCTTTCAAAGGCGGACCGGTTCCGTCCCTTCAGGGCGATTTCTCCGTAATGGACGACATAAGAGAACTTCATCTGTCTGCAATTTGCCTCGGAGCTGCAAAGGCCGAGCGGAACTTTCCACCGGCGAACTGCCGACTCAGACCCCTTGCGCGGTTGGGCCCGAACGGGCCGCCTCGGCGCCGTCCTACCGGGATCCTGAAGAAACGGGGGAGGATCGACGCTTTTATTTTAGCAAGTCCGACTCTTCGGCTCAAAAAAACGACCAACCAGATTTGTGTTCCGGTGAAACGGGAGCCGGAAATGGATCCAGACGCTAGTTCTTTGAATTCAGCGCGGTTCTGGCGACAGCCGGGCCATTCAGCTTTCCGGAAGTTCTCCGGACGCCTTGGCAGGAATTGGGAAAGGAAAAAGGGCGCAGGACCGCCTAAAAGCTACTTCGATTCAGCAACGTCCAAGCCGACCTCTCTCAGCCCGTCGACATTTTCGGGAAGTTCGATTCCCCGCAGCCAGTAATCTACGGTCAACCATGGCTTGGGAGCCTCGAACTCGTATTGGCCGATAATCAATACCGGAGTCCCGTTCCTTTCGACTTCCCTGCCGCGCGCGTCCAGGCCCCACGATTCCCCCCAATCGTAAAGCCACTGGGCGTCATCTTTCAGCATTCGCAAGCAGGCGTGACTGCCCGGCAACCCCGGAAGGGGGTAGGTGTGAAAGGACAGCCCGCGCCGGTTGTGAAAGTTGAAATACCACTCCAGATACCACTCCGGATTGACCGTGCTTCGCCTTCCCTTGGACTTCCAGTTCAGGAAGTAAAGTCCAGGCGGAGTCAGATTGCCTTCGCGCCCGCTGCTGACCGGCCCCCAGCGAACCAGTCGACCGTATTCATAGGCTGCATATGCCTGAGACGGGAGGTGCACCGCCACAAGCTTCTTGATGGGGCGGGCCTGCAGGAATTGCGACGGAAAGGGGCTGAATATCAAAATCGGCGTCGTCCAGTCTTCTGCAACAACCCATCGATCGAGCAGAGGCAGGAATCGGTCGGTGGCGCGATTGAGTCTTTCCAGGATCCGGATCTGTTCCCCAGAGTGCCTCTCCCGCAACTCCTCGAAGGTGGGCGGAATGTCGTCGACGATGCGGACCGCCGGCCGTTGGGCCGGAAACGAAGGAACTTGGCCGTGCGCGATCGAGCCAAGCCATCCCGAGACCAGCCAAGCCAACAGCAGCCTGACAGCCCAATGTGAAAGTCCTGATGCGTCGTTCAACAGGGATCTGCGGTCAGGCGGCAAGGCGCAAGTAGGAGAGCGATCGATGACATTTTTCATTCGTCCCGAATTCTGACCCTTCTCGACAGTATAGATCGAAACGGACGAACGTTGGCGAACGGTCGCGAAGAGCCCAGCGAGCGCGGCTGAAGGGTCTAGCGTGCCCGCCCCACACCCGCGACCGTTCACAAAGTCGTACGCGCGACGCCTCAGGCCTCCTGCAATTTAGGACCGAAGGTCGCCGGCAATTACCATGGGGCCCGCGCGACCTTGAATGGCGTCAAAACGCCGGAATTTCAAACCGCTCGCCCAGGCCCGTTTCAGATCCTACCCGCCATCCTTGGGAGGGGGCGGAGGTGGCGGCGGGTTAATGCAACACTGTTGAAACGTGGTGGTCTTTGTTGCGATCGTAGGCCCGCCGGGTTCGGCGTCCCTTCGCTCCACAGGTGCAGAAAACAGCAGAAACAGCGATAAGAAGTACCAAATCATGACTTTCCAACCCTCCTTTTCGTCGCAAGTCTGCGACGGAGGGCCTCGAAAGTCCAAGCCGTTACAAAATATTTGTAATTTGAGCTATCCTTGCTCCAGGAGAGGTTAGAATCTGATGCTGCAGTTGACGCTATGGGCGGCGAACATTGCATTGGTGTGGCTGATTTTGTGGCGGGGAGTCCGCCATGGAATGGCGACGGAGCACCGAAGCTTCTACGCCTACGTTTTATTTCTGGGGATCACTTCGCCGCTCGGATTGAGCGTATACGTGTTCGCCGGATATGCGTCATCGGAGTACTTCTGGGTCGCAAACTTGACGAATCTAGGGTATCCGGTCTTTCATTGTGCGATTTTGTGGAGCATCTATCTGAAGATCCAGTCGGGCCGGGCAACGCTAAGAAAGGTCGTTTTCGTGCTGGGTTTCGCGGGCCTTCTCTCGGCTCCGATCCTGGTCAGCTTGCCTTCGCTCAGCGGGGAGCCGTTCAACCTGTTTCATGCCGTGACTCTGCCCATACAGGCGCTCCTCTGCGCGATGCTGGCCACCGCCATGATCAACCGCCCGGAAATTCATTTGGGAGAGAACCTTTCGGGAATCTTCTTCGGTCTCTCCTCACTGATCATCCTGCAGTCGATTCACCATTACAACTACCTGTACGCGATCATTCCTTTCACCGTATTTCGCCATGTTCTGCCTCTGACCTACACATTGATCCTCGGGTATCTGCTGTTGCGCCTCTGGGCGCCCTCCCAAATGACGGTAGTGGAGGAAAGGAGGCGGCTGAACGTTAATCTGCAACTGGCCATTCGTCAGTTGCTGCGGTCGTTGATTGCGCGATGAACGAACTGTTTAATCTCAAAATCTACGTACCGGCGCTTCTGGCAGCCTCGGCTGTTGTGCTGTTCTACTACCGTATGGCGACGCTCCAGTGGACGGAGAACGAACGCAGGGCGCTGCTTCAGGAGCAGATGGCGCTTTCAGTCATTTTAAGCGTCCTCAATGGGGCCGACGGACGCCACCTGATCAGCGATCCGCAGGCTCGCCGAAACCTCTTCTTTCGGTACTCGAAGTCGATGAAGGAAGATGTGCTGGAACTCGTGCGGCTTTACGACCTGAGTCTCCTCACTGTCGCCTATGTACTTGTTTTCTTTGCGTTTTATTTCGCCTTGCGGACCAAAGCGCTATTGGCGTGCGGTGCCAGGGACCTCGCCTTCCTAGCTGGATTGGAGCTGGCGATCTTTCGCGGCCTCAAGAATTAACTCGTCCGAGAAGATCTCCGCCCAGGCGTCCAGGAATCCGGCGATCATCCGCTGTTTGAGCGTCTTCTTCGCCTCCTCCAGGTATAGGAATAACGAAAAAGAACCGTACTCAACGCGAATGACTCTCCCGTTGGGCATGGCCAGGTTCATCTCGATATAGAAGCAGAAGCGTTGAATCGCATCGTCTGAAGTCCGCTCGGACAACAAAACCGTAATTCGGGAATCCTCCCTCATGGCCAGGACTGCGGCTTCGGCTTCGGCCAGAAAGAGAAGTTCCCGCAGGCGCAGGTCCTGCATTCTCAGGAGATGCAGCTTGGAGACGTTCAGACTCTCAGCCGGCCAAACCTGCTCGATATCGGCATCAATGGCGTCAAGAATGTCGTAAAGTCGATCGACGCTGATTCGGCAGTAGCCGTTTTCCAAGGCGGAATAGGAGCTGAGCTTCATTCCCAGCTTCTCTGCGACGTCCTTCATTCGCAGATTCTTCGATCTGCGGATGAGACGGATTTTTTCGCGGATGACTTCGTTTGCCGGCGGCATACCTCTGCCCAAGGATTCGCTACCCTCTCAAATACATAACCCCGAAGGAAATCTACCACAGTTTCGGCGAGCCGAAAAGCGAATTTGTCCGAATCCAGCCTTCCACCGTCCGTCGGGCGGCGAATTACAAATATTTTGTAATCGGTTGGCGCTGGCCGCAGCAACAGCGGAGACTGGGTTGGGGCAAAAAAGCGATGTCCTGCGTTTGCGGCGGGAAGGGCGGTAAATGCCGCAGCCCGCGAAGCGTCGGACGATAGGGCAGTCATTCGAGGGCGGGTTCGTATTCAAGAGCCCGGAGAAGGGTTCGCTGGGCCGGTGGAAGGGCTTTTAAAGTCAGTAGCGGATAGTCTGGTCAACGCGCAGTGGGAAGGCGCGACCCGTGGTCGCTGGGGAGCGGCCTCTCGGGTCGTGCCGCCGCAGTCGAGCCTTCACCGGAGGGCGTGGGAGGTTCGTCGGCATCCCAGATGAAAGAACTTGCATTGCGAACCTACGCGGTGGCGACTGGAGATTTTCCGATTTCGATCGGCATCGACTCGAAGGACCTTCCAGCCTGCGAAGTGGGCGTAGGCGACGTATGGATCGTCCGGGAAGGAAAAGCCCCCGAGGCGATGCCTGTTCAGATCAAAGCCGATCCGGCGAATCATTCGCAATCCATTGAGGTTCCGGCGCCCCAGGACCTTCAGGCCTGCGATCTGCTTCTGAGCATTCAATGCTGGTTCGGCGAAGACGCCGCTCAAAACGCTTGTTACGAAATCAAGGTCACGTCCAACACGGCTTATCTAGCAACAACCAAAGTCGCCAAACCCACCATTGATCCGAGCCTGGTGGTTCTAATCTTCCAGTATCAGCCGAACCGTGACGGCTGACTCCTGATTCGCCCTGCCGAAACAGCGGGAACTCCATTTTCCCAAGACCTTGGCATTGGAACGCAACGGGCGGGACCCGGTCGAGCGAGCTGCCCGAGAACCTTCATTCAGCCCTGCCTGATTTGCGCCGGCCCGTCGGGTGAGGCTCAACTTAGGTCCTTTGAGCGTCTCTGTAGGCGTTCGATCAGGACGGACGCCGCGAAGGCCGCCGCCAGAATCAGGGTCCAGTTCATCGGATAGCGGTACCGCACGGCCGATTGCAGCAAGTAGTACAGAGGCGGAAAAGTCAGCCACAGGACCGTCAAGGCCAAAAAGGCCGGCATCGCCCTTCGGCGCATCAGATAGAGTCCGATGAAAGCCAACAGGCTCAATCCCGAAAGGACGAACGACTGGACGGGCTTGAGAGTCTTTGGGAACCAGAAATATAAGGTTCGCAGCGCGGTAAGCCGAGCGGCTTCAAGCGGGCGGTCCCGTATCCATGCCACTGCTTCCGTCTGCATTCGACGGCTGTAGACGACTTCTCCCTCTCGTTGCACGGCCGCAGCGGCTTCCTCGCTCACAAAGGGGTGGAATCGATCGAACGAGCCGCCCACGCGATTGCTGTCGATGTCGGGCTTAGCCCATGGATTGTGCGCCAGTCGCAGCTCGATGCCGAAATTGCTCCGGGACCAAATTGGAGACCCCAGGACAAGATAATTACGTACCGTCCATGGGATGAGGATCAGCCCGGCCGCAACCAGAACAAACGCCCAGTGAGCGGCCAGCCATCGCCTGCGTACCAGCATTGCGCTCGCAAATGCCAGTGCGATGCCCAGCGGGAGCAGGACGGGCAGAAGCAGCAGGCTCAGCCCCCAGGCGCAACCCGAAACCAGCGCCAAGCCTGGATGAAACTTTTCCGCCTTCCATGTGCGAATCGAAAGCGCAAGAATCGCCATCAGAGCGAGAGCGCCCAAAGCGGCGCCGCCGGCTCTGGCTTCATTCAGAAAGTGAAAGGGTACGGCGGCTCCGAACAGTCCGGCGGCCGTCCCGGTTAAGCGGCCGAGACCCAGCTCCTGAGCCATCTTTGGAAGCAGCGCGTAAACCAGCGAAGCCAGTGAAATGTTGAAAATGCAGAGAGCGAGTTCGCCCTCGATTCCCGTGCCGAACAGCAAGAAAACGGCTGCGACCGCCAAGGTGTAAATCGGCTCAGCGTGAGCGCTCGGCCCGGTGGGCAGCGAATAAGGGTTTCCGTAGACGCCGGACGTCGCCAGAGACATGGCAGTCAAATGCAGTTCTCCGCGCATCGGATCCCGATAGAGGTCCAATCCGAGTACGATCGCCAGCCGGATGGTAAAGGCGAGAATCCATAAGAAACAGAACAGGCGCTTGCCATCCACCTTTTTGATCCAGCATCCTGGGAAGCGCCCATTCATTTCTACCGGCTTTCCCCCTTCCGGCCTTCCGGATCTCCGTCGTACTTTTCGGCGGAAAGACTCTCAAATCGACCGGACGAGTCGAACCACAGCGCTCGGGACCCTGGGGGCAGAGAGTCCCAGGAAACGAGAAGAGCGGACGGCATTCCGCCAGAGTCGGTCTCAACGACGGAAATTCGAAAGGGCCCCTTGTGAAAAGCGGTTCCGACGGGAAGAAACCTTCCGCCCCGAGGAAGCAGTTCCGGAACATCGAACACGAAGTAATCTTGCGGACCGGGCGTAATCCGGGTCAACGCGCCAGCAAAAGTGTTTTGGACGTTCCATGACGACCGGGGGCCCCGCTGGATCCGTGTCACAGTGGAGACGTTGGGCATGAAGCCGGTTTCCAGAGCGAGCGCGTAGCGCAGGGAATCATGCGTGAACAGGTGAGCCTGTCCAACGCCGTGCGGAACGTTCAAGGCCCAGAAGCGGAGTTCGGGCTCAGCTGCAACTTCCGCAGCCAGCGCGGGGAGGGCCTCAGCGGCGATCTGGGAGGCCCGATTCCACTCAAGCGACGCCGACAGCGAGGCCGCAGTGAAGACAGCGCCCAGAAACACGGCTGCCGCCGTCAGCGTCCTGGAATCGCGGCGAGTGAGAAGCCAGCCGGCCAACAGGCAGAACCCGACGCTGGGAATATACAGAAATCTCCGCTGAAAGAGAAAAAGCACGGGAAGTAGCGTCGTTAGAATCCAGATCGCCATAAAAGCAGGCGCCGTTGAGGCGAACCCCTGCCGTAGCGTCTTGTAAGCAATCGCGATGCCGGCCGTCAGCAAGGCGAAGAGTCCGATCGCGACCATCGAGGAAGGGACGATCAGGCTTTCAGCCCAGTGGCGAAGGACGTATGCGCCGACCGGCAAAACGAGCCCTCCCGCGTAAGAAGCCAGATTGGACAGAAGCCCGGCAGCGGAAACCTGAAAGTAGACGGCCAGTTCCCCAGGATCGGGAGTCAGAAAAAACCATCGTACGACGAGGTAAATGACAGCCGCGCCCACGATCATCGCCAGGCCGCGCCAGCGCCGACCGCGCTTCAATTCGGGGCAGAGACTCAGTCGAACAGTCGCCAGAAGCGGAAAAACGATGGCGGTCTCCTTGCTTGCGAGCGCCGCCGCAAAAAAGATCGTTGATGCAAGCCCGCGCCGTTTTTCCAGCGCGATCAGAGATGCCAGCAGAAAAATCAGACAAAGGATGTCGGTTCGCCCCATGACCGCATTGACCGAATAGGAGTGGATCGGGTGAAAAGCAAAGAGTGCGGTCCCGACCAGGGCGGCCGCTGCTGGGAGCAGTCTCCTGCCCCACACAAAGACCAGGATCGTCGCCAACAGGTGCAGGAACAGATTCGTCAGGTGAAAGCCGCGATAGGCCGAGCCCCATATGGCGTGATCCAGAGCGAGGGACAGCCTGACCAGGGGCCGGTACTCGCGCCCGTCCGTCTCAAGGAAGTAGTGAACCCATTGCCCGGGAGCGTCCCGGTTCCGGTGTACGTGAACGAAATCGTCCCCCGAAAGGGTAGGAACCAGACCCGGAAAGAACACGAAAGCGGTCAGGGCGAGTACTACCGCAAGGATCAGTGCGGAACTGTCTCGACCGATTGAAGATGGCGTTTCCAGGGATCGGCCTCCCGGCAAGATATCATTAGACGTTATCGCTTTCGAGGCGATTCTAGGCGGCCCTTGCAAACAAGTCAAACCAAGATGCCCGAA
>CAZAEY010000028.1:21885-29312 GCA_964484155.1 uncultured Acidobacteriota bacterium | reverse complement strand
CCTTGGGAGAATGTCTTCTTTTGCAGGGCAGAATTCCGGAAGCCCGGCCGCTGATTGCAGACAGTCTTCCGGTGTTGGAGGAGCACTTCGAAGAAGGAAATCCCGAGCTCGTTCGGGCCCGCAATCGGGTGGAAAGGCTGCATTCTTACGATCAGGGCGTTCAGACTCAGCAGGCTGCGTTTTGACGGCCGCACGCAGCCGGCATTTCTCCAGGGCATCCAGTTAAACTGATCTGCGGATCTCACCAACCGTCTGGCCCGCATTTCGCCCGCTGCTTCTACCGCGGCGACGGATACCGCCGCGCCTGCTACGTCGCGCCTACGGGGAACACGGAATGCGGGAGCCAGGAGTCGGAATGGGGCCTTCCGATTCGACCGGTGACCCGGAACTGCGGAACCCGAATCAGGCGCCCTGCGCGCCTTGTATCCGCACAGCTCTCCGTCGCCTCGCTACAGACCAGTGTGAGAAATGCGGGCTGGCTGAAGGTGGTCGCAACGGGCGATGGGGCAGCGGCTCTGCCGGGCGAATCCGCCGGGTCATACATAATCCAGGTTGGGGTCGTCTGCAATGTAGGCGAGGCGCCGTCCCAGGTACGGGAGGGGAGGGAGGCGGTGCCAGTCCCGCAGCAGATGATAAGAAGGAGAGGTGAGCAGCCGGCATTTCTCCACGGCATCCCGCCTGCCTGATTTGCGGATCTCCACAACCGTTTCTGGGTAGGGAAGAACGCCGAAATCCCAAGCGGCGCAGAGTCTTGCGAGAAAATCCGCGCGGTCGAGGACATCCGTCAGGCCGCTTGGCGGTTCGGTTTCGGGGTAGAGAGTGCCGTCAAGCCAAATCGTCTCGTTCATCTTCTTCGCTCAGAAAGATATCAGTGAACCAGGCCCTCACCTGTCGAGCCTGAGCTCGGGCTTCAGGACTGACTCCAGAGTGTCCACTATCCGTCGGCGGTCCTCTTCCGTAGCGTCTTCAGACCACCACGCGTACACATCTCGAGTCGACCTGTAGTCGAGATAATGAAGCAGTCCGAGCGCTCCGCCCAGCGAGATCTCGCCAGCTAATCCCGACTTCACAAGGGCCCGCAGGCAATCTTCGCTGTAGTCGGGCAGCCGGGCAGGACGCTCGGGACGTGGCGCCTTCATAGGCGGCATTGTACCAGCTCCGGCCGGCCGTTCCGTTTGCTCGGAGCGCGCCTGCCGCCGAGTGGCCGTGCATTTTCTCCGCCCTCCGGATACAATCCTTTCCATCAAGTAGCTTTCCGGTGTTGATTCGTCAGCAGACCGAGTGGCTGGGAGAATGAGTGCAATGCGCAGGATTCCCTTGCTTGTGGCCGCGGCTTTTGCCATTTTGCCGGCTTCTGAAAGTCTATGGGCTCAGCCCACGACCCTCCGAGCCGATTCCGTGGAGGTTAACGGGATTCGGCTCCACTTCCGCACCGGCGGACAGGGCCCTCCGCTCCTTCTGCTCCATGGCTTCACGGGCGCAGGCGTCTGGTGGGATCCTTTTCTGGAGCGCCTGGCGGAGAACTACACAACGATCGTCCCCGATCTCCCGGGTCATGGTCGATCCGAAGGCGGTCCCGACCCCTACCGATTCGACGAGGTGGCGACGAATGTCTACGCGCTGATGGACGAGCTGGGCATCGACCGTTTCCGGGCCGCTGGATACAGCGGGGGCGGGATCGTTCTGATCCATATGGCGACGCAGCAGCCGCGGCGCATTGAGGCTATGGCGGTCGTGTCGGCGCCTCACGTTCACTCCAGGTCTACGATTCTCGAGTTTCCAGCCTTCGAGGATCATCCCGCACGGGTGCGGGAATATTGGCTGCAGATACACCCCGGGGGAGAAGCCCAGGTGCGGCGATTGATCGCATCCTTCCACGCTCTCAGCGAGTACGTGAAGGAGATCGACGTACCGCCCGAGCAACTCTCGAGAATCGAGGCGCGAACGCTCATCGCACTCGGCGATCGGGACCCCGTATTCCCGGTTCACCTGGCCTTGGAGATGTATCAGGCTATACCGAACGCGGCGATTTGGATCATCCCGATGCAGGGGCACTCGGCGCTGTGGCAGGATTGGGGAGGTTCGGCCGAGGCGGCTTCGATATTTCCGGCTGTCGTGACCCGGTTCCTGGGCTCCAAGCCTCTCGAAGTCCCGCCGGGACGATAGGCCTGGCCCGGATTTCACACGTCTCCGTCGCGAGGCGGTGGAGAGCCGCGCGGATGCAAGGCGTGCGCCGAAGGCCCGCGCAGACGTACTCGTGGAGTACGACGAGCAACGCACTCCGGGGGCCGTAACCCCTTCTGGGAGCGCGGGCATCCTGTCCGCCACGTCATTGCGCGAAAGCGCGATCTGTCCGACCGGGCGCGTTGGCGCGGATTTTTCCCTCGCGATCTGCTGCAAAACAATCAATCGCGCTTACGCGCGATAAGGGGGCGGGCAGGATGCCCGCGCTCCCAGGAAAGACCGCGGCGGGCGATGTCGGAGACTCTCTTCAGGTCCAGCTTGCCGCTTCCCAAGAGCGGGAGTTCGGCAACGAAAATGAATCGATCTTTGCGCGGAATGTAAAGATTTGACAGTCCCATTTCGCTCAGCTTCTTCAGGAGCTCGGGAACCGCCTCCTGCGGGCAGGTGTGCAGCACGGCCAGCGCTTCGCCCTTACGGGAGTCCGCCACGCCGGCGACGGCGAAGACCGGTTCCGTGACGCCGAGCGCCTGATGCAGCGCTTCTTCGACGGCGCCGTGGGAGACCATCTCGCCCCCGATTTTCGAAAACCTCGAGACTCTGCCCGTGATCTGCAAAAATCCATCCTCGCTCAGCAACCCGATGTCGCCGGTGACATACCATCCGTCTCGAAAGACCTGTTCGGTCAGGTCGGGCCGATCCAGGTAACCCTGCATCACGTTGGGACCTTTGACCAGAATCATCCCTGGAGCTTCCGGGGGCAGAGGCTCCCATGTGTCCGGGTGAACGATCTGGACCGACACTCCGGGAAGCGGCTGTCCGACGAAGCCTCTGCGGCGTCCGGGCTGAAAGTAGCCGGGCGCCCGAAAATCGGGGACGCTGGCCGCGATCACCGGAGAGCACTCGGTCGCGCCGTATCCCTCCAGGGGCCGCACGCCGAAGCGGTCTTCGAACTCGAGGGCGACGCGCTCGGTCAGCTTTTCGGCGCCCGTGACGACCAGGCGGAGCGATCCGAACTGAGCCGGCGTGCAGCGGCGCATGTACAGTTGCAGAAAGGTGGGCGTCGCCAGCAGGATGGTGACCCGATTCCGCTGGACCAGCCCGCCCACGGCAGGCGCGTCCAGCGGGCTCGGATGCAGCGGCATCGCCAGGCCCCTTCGCGCGGCGAACCAGAGCGCCATGTAGCCGAAGGAGTGAAAGAGCGGGAGGATCCCGAGCACGCTGTCGCGGCTTTCCGCCCGAATCACCTGCGCGACCGCCTCGGAGTTGGCCGCGACATTGAAGTGGCTCAGCACCACACCCTTTGGATCTCCAGTGCTGCCGCTGCTGAAGATCACGGTGGCGGGGCTCTGAGGACCGATCGGCCTTTCGGCGCCGCACCACTTTTCCAGAAGCCTCACCGGCAGCAGCATGGCGGCCAGCAAAGCCCCGAGGCGGGAGATTGCGCCGATCTGCGGCGCCAGGTCCTCGAGAAACACGATTTCCAGTTCGGGCGGAAGGGGCACGGGAAAGCGCTCCAGAAATCTTCTGCTGGTGACGACGCTCGCCAGTCCCGCCTGCCGGATCGTCGACGCCAGGGCCGATTCGCCCAGGGTGTAGTTCAGGTTGACGGACGCGCGTCCGGACAGCGAAGCCGCCAGGTTGACGAGCGCTCCGCCGATCGACGGCGGCAACAGAATTCCGACTCTCTCAGCGCCACGCCACCAGGGAAGCAGTCTGCGCCCCAGCAGAGCCGCGCCGGCCAGAGCCCGGATCCTGCTGACCCGGGCGCCTTCCAGATCGGAGAAGGCCAGCCGGAGCGGCCTCCTGCGAGCCTGCCGCACGAATTCGACGTGCAGGGCCGGTGTTTCGGCCATCCGCTCGGCCCATGCGACAGATCCCAGCTGCTGGACGGCGTGGCGGATTTCGAAGGCCGGCGTGCCGGCCGGCAGCGGCTCTCCGAAGGCGACCACGACTGTGCGGGACCAGTCTCGCGGCAGTTTGAACAGGAACCTTCCTTTGTCGAAGCCGAAGAGGCTGCCCCACAGGCGATCCAGGTAGACGGGAACGATGGCGGCGGATCGTTTGGCTGCGATACGCTCCAGCCCGCGCCGAAACGGAAGGAGCGTTCCGGTGCGGGTGATCTGCCCCTCCGGAAAGATGCAGACGATTTCGCCCGCGTCCAGATGGCGGCCTGCGTCGCGCAGCGCCTTCAGGATCACCCGAGGGCCTGCCGACGCCGTGATGGGAATGGCCTTGAGCGATTTCAAGAATGGGCGCAGGAGCGGGAAGTCGAAGTAATTCTTTTCGACGATGAACCGGATCGGTCGATCCTGGGCCGCCATCAGCATCAGGCCGTCGATAAAGGAGATGTGGTTGGGAGCCAGCAGGACGCCGCCCTGCGCTGGGAGGCGTTCGGCGCCCAGGACCCGCAAGCGATACACCGAATGGGTCAGCAAAACGAGCACCAGACGAAGCAGAGCGTCCGGAAGGAGGCGGACGGACGCCGCCGTGCCGACGGCCAGCAGCAGGGATCCGACCAGCATCACACCTTGCGGCGACAGTCCGAGGCTTGCCAGTAGCGCAACGGCCAAGGAGCCGGCGAAGATGCCGCTGAAGACGAAGACATTGGTCAGCGCAATGACGGCGCCTCTGCGGTCCTCGGGCGCCCTCCATTGAATCAGGGCGTTGATCGGAACGATGATAAAGCCGCTGGCGACTCCCATCAGCGCCATCAGCGCCAGCAGCACCGCCAAGCCGGGCGAAAGCAGGCCCGCCGCCGCCGTAAACAGAGCCAACAGAATCGCGCCCAGCGGAATCAGCCCGTACTCCACCTTGGAGCCCGAGATCTTGCCGGCCGCCACGCTGCCGGCCGCCACGCCCAGACCGAACGCGGCCAAAGGGGCGCCGGAGGCCGTGTCGGAAAGCTGCAGAACGGATTTGCAATAGACCAGAACGTTCTGGCCCAGCATGCTGGCGATGCTCCAGTAGGCGATGGAGCCGGCGGCGGCCAGTCCTAGAATCCGCCGTCCTCGCAGGGCGCTCCAAGCCGACCGGATGGTTTCCACGATTCGGGCCTCTCCGCGAGCCGCCGGAACGGGGCGAATTCCGAGCGCAAACCAGAAGCCCATCAAGGAAAAGGCGAAAAGCACGACTCCGACCAGCCATACGGACTGGCCCGACCAGTCCAGCAGCGCTCCGCCGAAGGCCGTCCCCAGGATGATCGCCAGAAAGGTCCAGGCCTCCAACATCCCGTTGCCGTAGGTCAGCCTCTCGTGAGGCAGGATCTCGGGGAGTATTCCATACTTGGCCGGGCTGAACAGCGCGCTTTGAGCCCCCATCAGGCCCAGGATCAACAGCAGAAGCGAAGTCCGCTCGGGCGCCTGCAGCAGAACGCCGACGGCGGCGAGCATCAGAAGGGCCTCGACCCCCTTCATCCAGACGATGATTCGGTTTTTCGGAATTCGATCGGCGAGGACGCCGGCCGGAATCGAAAACAGCATCAGCGGCACGGTCAGCACGCTGAAGGCCAGAGTGGTCTGATACTGGGACAGCGTCTGAAACTCAACGGCCGTCAGGGAAGCGGGATCGAGCGCCCGAATGGCCAGAAAGGCCACGGCAAGCTTCCAGGCGTTGTCGTTAAAAGCGCCGAAGAACTGAGCGACCAGGAGGAACTTCAATGACGACATCTTCATGGCTGCAAAAATCCCTGCCGATTCCTTCGAGCGGTCGATCGAAGGACGATTCCACGGCGCTGCAATACGCTTCGACCATGCGATCGGCGGCGGAGGCGCTCGGACAGAAGTATCCCGCAATCCGTCGCAGATGGCCAAGATTTTCTGCCTCCCGACCGATTCCTCCCCGCGCGATCCACTGAGCGATGTTGGTTCTTCGCCGCAAATAATCTTCCAGAAACCAGCACATTTCCCGGTCCGCGCACCACGCCGCCGAGGGGACCGATTCGACAAGACCTGGGAAAGGCTCCAGCGGCGGTGGGGGCGCCAGATCGAGCGCGGGAGACAACCGCGAGGCGGCTTTCAGGTCTCGGCAAAGCATTCGCGCCGCCCGGCGGGCCATGCTCCGGCAGCCGGTGAACTTTCCTCCAAAGACGGTGATCCAGCCGCGGGGCGCGTCGTATTCGAGAATGTAGCGGCGGCTGAGATGGATCGTTTTAAGCGGCGGCGCCTTTCCGACCTGAAGCGGAAGCGGTCGGACGCCGCAGCGGATCGACACCACATCCTCCGGCCCCAGGCGCGGGCCGATATGACGCTGCAACTCGGCCAGAAGCAGGCGGATTTCCGAGGGTTCGACCTGAAAGCCTTTGTCCGGGTCAGATACGACGGTTTCGGTGGGCCCCCACAGAGAAATCGGCCCCCAAGGGATCAGCGAAAAGGAGTTGCTCTCGTCGCCGGTGTCGACAATCAGCGTGTTCTGATGGCCGGGAAGCCGCTTCAGTCCGAGAAAGACCCCTTTGGCGGCCACATGCCGCCAGGACGATGCCACGCCCATGGCCCGGTTTAGGGGCCCGGCCCACAGTCCGGCAGCGTTGACGACGCGGCGGGCCTGCAACGTGTGGCGGCTGCCGGAGATCCGATCGTCGACCTCCAGCCTCCAGAGACGACGCGAACGGTCGAATTCGCCCCCAGTCAGCGGGCAGTGGTTGAAAGCGGGCGAATCCAGGCTGCATGCGGAGGCGATCAGCGAGAGGACGAAGCGGCAGTCGGAGGGCCCGACGACGGCTTCCTCGTAGCTGAGCGGAGTTCGGAACAGTTCTTTGCGGAGGAATGAACATTCCGGAAGCGGGGCCATCAGGCGACCGGGAGCCCCCCGGCGGAACCGACTCAGCAGCCAGTAGAGTTGCAGCAGCAGCTGGGCCTGCCAGATCGGGTGCCCTCCGTCGCGCCGGCTCAGGTAAATGAATCTTTTCGCCGATACCTGTTCTGAAAAGCTGCGAATCATCCGGTCGCGACAGGCCGAGAGCGTGTGGGCCGCCATGAGGTCGCCTACCGACAGGTAAAGCAGGCCTCCCCAGATCATCATGGCGGAGGCCTGACTGGTTGCGCCTGCGAAGTCGCCCTTTTCGATCAGGGCCACCCGCAGTCCGCTGCGGCGCAGCTCGTGGAAGGTCGAAGCTCCGCTGATTCCCCCGCCGATGACGACGGCGTCGAAGGGAGAGTCTTCGGCTCGGCTCATCCGGGCCGAACGCTCCGCCCGGCGCCGGAAGTAAAGCGTTGAGAGTTCTCGCTGGTTCATCGCGTCCCTCCGGC
>CAZAEY010000028.1:15736-21785 GCA_964484155.1 uncultured Acidobacteriota bacterium | reverse complement strand
GGCTGCTGGTGCAGCAGCGGATAGCGGGCGTGGGAAACGCGGCACCCCTCGGCCTTCA
Source organism: uncultured Acidobacteriota bacterium (assembly GCA_964484155.1). Taxonomy (GTDB): domain Bacteria; phylum Acidobacteriota; class UBA6911; order RPQK01; family JAPXNP01; genus DATKAT01. The sequence goes on along the minus strand of CAZAEY010000028.1, from coordinate 21,727 downwards.
GCGCCTGCACCAGCAGATCCGGCGGCAGCGCGACTTCTCTCGGCCGAGGCCGGATCACGAACTCGAAGTAGGTGCGCTCCACATGCGCGGGAGGAAGGTAAGTTTCGAACCCCAGCGGCTCCAGTTTCGAACTTAGATGCTCGATGTTCTTCCGGCGACGAAGGTTATTTCGCTCGAGCCGGCGCAACTGACACGATGCGATCGCGGCGGACACGGCCGCCATCCGCGTCTTCATTCCAAACGTGGTCCCAGCGAACCTCTTCTCCGGCCCCTCCAGCTCCAGAATCCGCATCATATCGCCCAGACAGACTGAGCGGCGAAAGATCTCTTCGTCGTCGGTCAACAACATTCCGCCTTCCCCGGCCGGCGCCAGTTTCGAGGTCTGGAGACTGAAGACCGAGACGTCGCCCAGCGATCCGCAGGGCCGCCCCCTCCAGATGGCGCCGTGAGCGTGTGAAGCGTCCTCGACGATCTTCAGACCGTGGCGGCGGGCGATTTCCAAGAGCTGAGTCATCCGAGACGGCATCCCAAACAGATGCACCACCACCATGGCTCTCGTGCGGCTGGAAATCTTGCTTTCCACATCGGCAGGGTCCAGGCCGAGTCGCTCGGGATCCGACTCGCAGAAGACCGGCAGCAGCCCGAACCACAACATGGGGACCACAGAGGCCCAGAAGGTTGCGGACGGGACCAGAATTTCGTCCCCCGGCTGCAGATCCAAAGCAAAGAACGAGGCCGTCAAAGCGGCCGTCCCGTTGCAGTGGGCCAGCGCGAAGCGCCTGCCGGAAAGGCGGCTGTACGAGCGTTCGAGGTCGCGCGTGATCGGATGGCAGGACAGATCTCCGTTTTTGAGAACTCTCTGGATCGCGCGGGCCTCCGCCTTGCCCAGAATCGGCCAGCGAATCGGCGCGGAAGGATGACTCTCGATGATCGGGCGTCCTCCGAGAATAGCGGGTGTTTGCATGGCTGTAATTCCTCTTTGATGCATTGTTGTCATCCTGCTGGCGGCGCGTTGCGACACTCGCGGCCCCGCCTCCTGCACTTCATAAAGCGGGAAGGGAAAAAGGTTACAGATTCCCCGACCGGCAAACCGGCCGCACTTTGGACCCCCCTTTCAGGCGGCATGGCGGTTCGGGTGTTTTTCGGGGTCCTGAGGAACGCTGGATTTCTCCCAACCTTTTTCGAGTCCTGAATGTCTAACGGCAAAGAAGGTGGAGCAGCCCGGGAGCCACAACGGAAATGAACCTTTAGCCGTTGGATTCCGTTTCCCTCTGAGCAAGCCACGGGCTTTAAAGGAGCCATCAATTGATTCAGGACACTTCGTCGATGGATCGGGAAGTCGAACGCAGCCGATTGCGCCGCAGGCTGCCGATTCTGTTGTCGGCCGGGCTCTTGGCCGCAGCGATCCTCGCCGGCATTTTTCTAATCCCGGGATTCGAACGATGGGCTTCGGCCGATCGTTCAGTGGAGCTTGTGCGGTTGAGGCTTGGCACGGTCGAGTTCGGAGATCTGACGCGCGACGTTTCGGTGCAGGGTCGCGTCGTTGCCGCCGATTCCCCCACGCTGCTCAGTCCAGCGCAGGGGATGGTTTCCATCCGCGTGCGAGCGGGCGACGTCGTGCGGCGGGGACAAGTCCTGGCCAGCATCGAGAGCCCCGAACTGGATAACCGTCTGCTGCAGGAGCAGTCTTCCTATCGGTCGCTGGAAACGGAACTCGAGCGGGAGCGGATTGACGGAGAGAGAACCCGTCGCGAACGGCTCCAGGAGATCGGCCTTCTCGAGGTGCGGCTGCAGGCGGCCGGAAGAAGCATGGAGCGCGCTCGCGAACTCTTCGAAGAAGGGCTTGGAAACGCCATCGATTTCGAGCGAACTCGAGACGAAGTGCGAGTGATCCAAATGGAGCTCGAGCACGTTCGTGAAAAGCTCGAGCTTGAAAAGGGGACGCTCGAATTCGAACTCCGCAACCGGCGCCTGCAGCTCGACCGCCAGGAACTGGTCCTTAGCGACGTGCAGCGACAAATCAGCCGGCTGGCGGTGACCTCTCCGGTTGACGGCCTGGTGGCGCGGGTGGAGGTCAAGGACAAGGACACGGTTCAGCCGAATCAGGCGATTCTGAGCGTTGTCGACCTTTCCGAGTTTCAGGTCGAAGTGCTGATCCCTGAAAACTTCGCCCACGAAATCGGGCAGGGGACTCAGGCGATTGTCGTGGACGATGGGAAGGAGTACGCCGGAGAAGTGCGCTCCCTTTCGCCGGAAGTCGAGGCCAGTCAGGTGCGGGGCATTGTGGGCTTCGTCGCGGGCGCGCCTGCGTCATTGAAGCAAAACCAGCGGGTGCAGACCCGCTTGATTATGGACTCCCGCCCCCGTGTGTTGAAAGTTCCCAGAGGGCCGTTTCTGGAAAGCATGGGGGGCCGGGGGGTGTACGTCGTCGAACGGGGGCTGGCCAGGCTGCGGCCCATTCAAGTGGGCGCCGTCAGCGTGACGGAAGTGGAGGTTCGTTCGGGACTGGCCGAAGGGGAGCGTATCGTGCTCACGGACCTTTCCCGATACGAAGGTGCGGAGACGCTGCTGCTACGTTAGAGCCAAAGCATGCGCTGCGGATTCGACGGCGCCGGGCGAACGGGAAGAGAAAGGCCGCATTCAAGCCGCAGGAGCGGACGAATCCGTCTGGCGGGTCGTTTCCACCGGCCGGCGACAAGGAGGACCGATTGATGGTGCACATGCAGAACGTACAAAAAGCCTATCGAACCGACGCTGTCGAGACTCAGGCTCTGCGCGACATCGACCTGCGTGTCGTGAGCGGAGAATTCATTGCCGTCATGGGCCCCTCGGGCTGCGGCAAAACCACCCTTCTGAACGTCCTCGGACTGCTCGACACGTTTGATGCCGGCTCGTATCAACTGGATTCCCAAAACGTTTCGCGACTCAGCGACTCCCAGCGTTCCCGGATCCGCAATGAGAAGATCGGGTTCATCTTTCAGAGCTTCAATCTGATTCCCGACCTCAACGTGTTCGACAACGTGGACGTGCCCTTGCGCTACCGCGGTCTCCGCGCGGGCGAGCGCAGGAAGGCCATCGAAGACGCCCTGCAGCAGGTCGGCCTGGCCAAGCGGGCTCGGCATTATCCGGGTCAGCTTTCGGGAGGCCAGCAGCAAAGGGTGGCCATCGCCCGTGCGCTCGTGGGCCGGCCGAAACTGATACTGGCCGATGAACCGACAGGCAACCTGGACACGCAGATGGCGGCCGATATCCTGGGTCTTCTCGAGGAGATCAACCGGGCGGGGACGACGCTGGTCATGGTGACTCACGACCCTCAACTGGCCGCGCGGGCCGGTCGGATCATCCGGCTGCTGGACGGACGAATCGTGGACGAAGAAGAGGCTTCGCTGCCCCAGCAGGAAGTAGCCGCAAGGGAGGCCGCATGCTGATCTATCACATTCGACTGGCGCTGAAAAGTCTGCGCCGCAATCCGGTTCTGTCGGGTTTGATCGTTGGAGGCATCGGTCTGGGAATCGGCGTGTCCACAACATTCATCACCACCCATTACATCCTTTCTCTAAACCCCATCCCGCATAAGAGCGAAGTCCTCCATTACGTTCAGATCGACAACTGGGATCCGGACCGCGGATGGAGGGACAGCGACCCGGAGGCGCTTCCCGACCAGCTAACCTATGGAGACGCGATGGCGCTGATGGAGTCAGAGATTCCGACCCTCCGAAACGCCAGCTTCAAGGCGTCCCTCTATCTGCATCCGGAGGCGGAAATCGGTAGGCCTTACAAGATCTTGGCCCGCCTATGTTTCGCAGATTTCTTCCCCATGTTCGAAATCCCCTTCGCTTATGGCTCCGGGTGGGATCGGTCGACGGATCAGGCCGGAGAGGCGGTGATCGTGATCGACCACGAAACCAACCAAAAGCTCTTTGGGGGGGAGAACAGCGTCGGCCGGAGGGTGCGATTGGAGGAGCAGGAGTTCCGAGTGGTTGGGGTTCTTCAGCCCTGGTGGCCTCGCCCCAAGTATTACGACCCGCACAACGGGGCCTTTGAAAAACCGGAGGAGGTGTACATCCCCTTCGAATTTGTGAACGTCTTCCAAGTGCGCAGCGCGGGAAATACTTCGAATTGGAAATCATTCGACCAGGACATCTGGGAGGAGTACCTGGATTCCGAGGCGATCTGGATCCAAATGTGGGTTCAGCTGGACGATCCGGCGCAAAGGGAGGCCTATCTGGAGTTCCTCGATGCCCACGCCGAGGGGCAAAGGCAGCTGGGGCGCATGCTCCGGCCGACCAGCAGCCGTCTCTCCACTGTCAGCGAATGGCTCGAGGACAGGGAGGTCGTTCCAGAGGAGGCGACCAGCCTGATGGTGATTTCCATTCTGTTCTTGGCAGTCTGCGCCTTGAATCTCATCGGAGTTCTTTTGGGCAAGTTCCTCTCCCGGGCGCCAGAAGTCGGAGTGCGTCGCGCCCTGGGAGCCAACAGACGCGCCGTTTTCTTCCAGCATCTCGTCGAGTGCGAGGTGGTTGGGGTCCTGGGCGGGCTGGTCGGAATCGCTCTGTCGATCTTCGGGCTGAACGCCATCAACCGGATGTTTGAACACCAGTTCGTTTTCACCCTGGACGGGCCGATGGTGGCCGCGGCGATCCTTCTGTCGCTGGTGGCGGGACTGGTTGCCGGCGTGTACCCCGCCTGGCGGATCTGTTCGGTTCCGCCGGCCCTCTATTTGAAGGAACAGTGAAAAACGGGCGCCCGGGATGCGGGCGCCGGGAAGGCTCAAGTTGATGGAGTTCGGACCGATTTTTAGAACGCTGTTTCGCAACAAGACCCGCTTTTTCCTCGTCGGCGCAGAGGTGGCTTTGACGCTGGCCATCGCCGTCAACTGCATCAACATGATGGTCGACACGCGACGAACCATGAATCGGCCCACCGGCTTGGATGAAGCAAATCTCGTGGCCGTGCGCAGCCATCCGTTTTCCCCGGACTTTCGGGAAGAGGAATACCTGGACAATGTCCGAAGATCGGATCTCGAACTGCTTCGAAGTTTGCCGGGAGTCCGGGCCGCCGAAGCCGTGAGCGCCATTCCGTTGAGCGGGTCCGGGAGCTCGACGGCGTTCAAGCCTCTGGATTCAGAAATGGACTCGCTGGCGACGGCCTGGATCGTAGCAGGCCCACGCGTCCTGGACGTCCTGGGCGTTCGCCTCGTGGCGGGCCGCGATCTGACCGAAGCGGACGTCACAGAGTCTGATTCGAAGAACGTCATCGTCACGCAGGCTTACGCGGACCGACTGTTTCCCGACGGCGACGCGCTCGGAGGACAAATTCAGGGCAGGACTGCTGATAGTCCCCATACAATTGTCGGCGTTATTGAACGCATGCATGGGCCCTGGCCCATGTGGCATTCGGTCGAACACGTAACGCTGTCGCCTGGGAAGCCGGGCGATTTCAACTGGGGAGTGATCTATCTGGTCCGCACCGCGCACCGAGAAGACGGCGCGCTGCTTCGAAACATTGAGGAGCGCCTGCTCGGGTCCAACGACGGGCGCAACCTGACCGTGCGGCCCCTTGTTGAAATCAAGGCGGACACATACAGCGCAAGCCATGCCGTCGTCAGGCTGCTGGGCGTGGTGATCTTCCTGCTGATCGCTGTCACGGCCCTGGGAATCATCGGCATCACATCGTTCTCTGTGACGGAGAGGACTCGCCAGATCGGAACCCGGCGGGCCCTGGGGGCGCGCCGGCTCGACATCCTGCGTCTGTTCCTGCTGGAGAACGGGATCATCACTTCGGCCGGCCTGGCGGTTGGAGTGGGGTTCGCCTTCGGCCTGAATTATCTACTGGTCAGCTACGTTGGCGGGGTCAAGTTGGACACGTGGCTCCTGGGCGGCGGAGTCCTGCTCTTGTGGCTGATCGGGCAGGCGTCCGCCTTCATTCCGGCCCTGAGAGGGACGCGAATTTCGCCTGCACTGGCGGCACGGTCGCTCTGAATTCGTCCGA
>CAZAEY010000028.1:7882-15636 GCA_964484155.1 uncultured Acidobacteriota bacterium | reverse complement strand
CCGCGGCTCCCCGCCGTTTCTACGCATCCGGTCGACCGACCTGGCCGGCGGGTCGGCTGATATCGCGGGCCTGCCGAATCAGTTTGAGGCGGCCAGTCCGCGAGACGGGGAGACTAATTCAAATTCTTCTTCCACTACGACGGAGCGGTCCTTGATGCGGTCCCGAATCTCGACCCGGAACCGATACTGGCCCGGGTCCAGACCGCCCAACCTGAGAACTTTGACCAAGACTGCCCGACTCCCCGAAAAGTAGTGGATCGAATCCCCCCGATCGTCCACCGTTTCGAAGACCTTTTCGCCTCCCTGCAGCAGTGAGTATCGAATCTGAAACGAGGGCTCAAAAGTGGCCTGATCGATCCCGAAGTTGTAGACCTGCAGATAGCCGCCCAGGTCTTCGCCCACCGTGAAGCGGTTGTTCAGGTCGGGGCGCAGCCACACGTCGCCCAGAACGAACATCAATTGCTCGTCGGGGACGTCTGCAAGCATGCGAATGAAGTTCGAGAGGATGAACGGGCTCACGTAAAGCTGGTCTTCCTGCGGTCTCGGCGGAATGAGCGCCTTCTGAAGTACGCCGACTTTCTTACTGTTCAGATCGCGAACCACCAGGTCCAGGCGGTACCGGTTGCCGGCCGGAAGCGTCAGGATCTTCTGATACATGGAGCGGCCGTGCTGTCTCTCGAAGCTCTGGTCCCGTCGATAGGAGCTGACGACCTCGTCCTCGAACTCCGCCACCACATGCCTGGCCAGATTCGTCACGATTCCATAGAGAGCGACCTTCGCACGGTCGACTCCGTCGTCTCCAGACTCAAAGGCCAGGTCGCGATTTTCCCACTGAAGCGTGATCGGGACCAGCGTCTGCTCCGGTGACAAGAGGATGTAATCGTCTCGCAGGCGGAAAAGCAGATCGTCGTATGCGACGTTGACCTCGACGAGTTGCTTCAAATCCTGGTACTTGACTTCAGGAGGCCTCTGGGCCTCGTTGAAGAGCCGATAGCGCTCGAACGGATCGTCCTTGGCTCTCGGAGTAAACATCGGGTAGACGTCCCGCTCTTCGCGCCACAGCGCTCGCGAAGGGTGGTCGGCTCTTTTGGCCAGACCGTACTCCTCGGCCAAGGTGAGCCCTAGTCCCGGCACGTTCAAGAGCATATCCTTCTGGAACGGGCTGAATACAAGCTCGAAAGATCCGGAGTAAGTCTTGTCGACGAACTCCAGCTCCACGTCGGAGCCCAGTCCGGGAAGACTCCGATACCGCCAGATTTCAAAAGGAAACGTGCGTGTGGTGCCCCCTCCTTCCCCCATGGGCCGGTTGTAGGAATGGCCGGCCGTAAAGGACTGCAGCTCGTCGGGTGGGCCGTGGATGATGTATATCTTGCCGCGATCCGTCCTCCAGCCGTCCATCCCGGAAGTGAAATGATCGTTGGCGTAAGCAATTCTCCGGTAGTGCTCCTCCTTGAATTCATTTTGAGACGTCAAGGGCGCGGGATCGCGACGGCGCCAGAACTGTTCGATAAAGCTTTCCCTTTCGTCCGAGGTGGAGAGGCTTTCAAAAACCGCGCGCTCCTCAGCCGTAATGATGTAGACGACGTCTTCGAGCAGCCATTTGGCGAAGTAGTCCCGGGCTTCCTCCTGGCGGCTTCCGTCCCGCTGGGCCAGGGCCTCCCAAGGAGTGGACCCGACGGAAAGCGGTATGAGAAACGCTGCAAATAGAAGGCGTAGCCATTGAATTCTCATTGCGTCCCAGGTTGGCAGTTTCATGATCCAAAGCGTCTATGCGAAAGGCCAGTGTACATCACGCAAGCCGTCATTTGAAGCCTTTTCCTAGGGAGCCTGTCCGAGAATTGTTCGGGTCGGGCCGCGGGGGTGGAACCTCTAAACGACGCAAGAATGAGCTTCGACCTGTTTTGTTTGTCTAAAGAATCGGTCCTCATTGAGGGCATTTGACCAGTTTTCGGTGTCCGGCATCTCCGCCTCGATCGCGGCACGACCCCATGTTTGGGGTGGTGCGCGTTCCTTCGTTTTTCCGGGAGGGGCGTTGACGGGCGTCTGTCAGGTCGCAAATCGACGCCGCTTAAGGCTTTCCGTGGTGGACCGCAGAGAAAAGATAGGATAAGGAAATTTTGTTGTTGACAAATTAGAGGCGTGAGGATAACTTTTTAGTGCTTTAGAAGGGGAAGCTTGACAGCGGCTGAGAACAGTCGCCGGTTAAGGTACGGTCTTCATTTTCCGTGGCGATGCGTCAATCGGAATGTTTAGCCAAGAGTGTTACAGTGTGCTAACACAACAGACGCCGTTCTTTTGGGGAGAACGGGCGTCTCATTTCAATTCGGCGAAGCCTGCGGGATTCGCCAAGGGGGAAGAGAATCGATGAGTGTTAATCAACGTGCTGAATCAGCTCTCAAACGTCTCGTAACGAGCGGGGCGGTTGCATTTGTTCTGGCGGCTCTTCTCGCCGGTTCGCAGTTGCTGGCTCAGACGACCGGTACCGCCACGCTGCGGGGAACCGTCAAGGACCCGGCAGGGCTGGTCGTTCCCGGGGCCGACGTTACATTGACGTCGGAAGCGACAGGTGACGTCCGCTCCACCATTTCGAACGATCAGGGCAGTTTCGTTTTCGCCTCGCTCCGGCCCGGCGGCTACGTCTTGAATGTTGGGATGCCAGGCTTCAAGTCGCACGAACAGAGCGGGATCCTTGTGCGCCCAGCCGAATCCAGAGGAATCGAGGTGACTCTGGAGATTGGCGAGGCGACGGAAATGGTCACGGTTACCGCAGGGGCGGAGCTGATCAAAACGGAGTCCGGGGCCAAGGAAGACACCATTACCGCCGAACAGATCGACAACCTTTCGATGATCAGCAGAAGCTCGCTGGAGCTGCTGCGTGTTCTCCCAGGAGTGGTGGCTCCCGCTCCCGACCAGTTGGAGAGCACCGGATTCGGCGCCGGCGCCAACTGCAACGCTTGTTACAACGTCAACGGACTGCGCGGTGAGATGAATAATGTCAGCATCGACGGCTCGCGCGTCATCGACATCGGTTCGAACAACGGAACTATTTTGACGGCCAATCCCGACCTGGTCCAGGAAGTCACCGTGCAGACGAGCAACTACTCGGCCGAGTACGGCACCAGCGGGATCCAGATCAGCGCCGTCACCAAGGGCGGAACCCGTGAATTTCACGGAACCATCTACAACTACGTTCGCAACTGGAGATTCGCCGCCAACGACCGCTCCAACAACTTCGCCGGAGTGGATCGCCCCTTCAGCAAGTATCAGTATCCGGGCGGCAACGTCGGCGGACCGGTGTTGATCCCGGGAACGAACTTCAACCGGAATCGGGACAAGCTCTTCTTTTTCGTGGGATTCGAAGTGCAACGGCAGGAGGTGGATCCCGGAACGGTCTTGGCCACAGTGCCGACCCTGGCCCAAAGACAGGGTGATTTCAGCGAATTGCTTGCCGGCGCAGGCCAAAACCTGAGACAACCGACGCAGGTGTTCGTTCCCGGCGATTTCGGGTGCGTTGGCGACGGCGGCGGATCCTGCGTACAGGCGCCGAACAACGACCTTTCTCCCTTCATCGATCCCATCGGGCAGCGCTTCATCAACCTTTACCCGGCGCCCAACTTTTCCCATGCGGAGAACCGCTTCAACTATGCGTTCAGCGCGCTGCAGCCGCTGAACCGCACCCAGTTCATTTCGCGATTCGATTACAACTTCAGCGATAACACGCGGCTCTTTATGCGTTTGGGACGGGAAACCGAGGAGCAGGAATTCGCCCGAGGATTGTGGTGGGCGTCTTCCAATTTCGAACTGCCGACCCCAGTTCTTGGCGACAACATCGGGCGGTCGATTTCAACCAGCCTGGTCAGCGTATTCAGTCCGACGATGACCAATGAGCTGCTGGTCAGTCTGAGTCGGTTGAAACTGGACAACGACTATAAAGATCCCAGCCGGGTCGATCTGGATGCCCTAGGCCTTTCTGATTACGAAGGAATGTTTGGACGCGATCGAATTCGAAACAACTACGCTCCGGTGAACTTTCACGCCTGGGGCAACGTTTCAACCGGCGAGAGTTTGTGGGAAGCCGGCGGCCTTCCCCTTTTCGCGCACAACGACAGCATTTCCATTAACGACAATGTGACCAAGGTGTGGAACGCTCACGCCGTCAAGTTCGGCGTTTTCCTCGAGCAGGCGAACAAGATTCAGAATTTCGACGGAAACGACGAAGGTTTGATCGCGCTCGGCAGCGGTTGGATCCCGGGATCTACCGGCAACGATTTCGGCGATCTTCTCGTCGGGAGACCGGCTCAGTTTGACCAGAGCACCAGTACGCCGGTCGGACACTTTCGGTTTTACAACTATGAGGCGTACATTCAGGACAACTGGAAGGTGCGCCCCGGATTCACTCTGGAACTCGGAATGCGGTTCGCTTACCTGCCGAACAATTTCGAGCGCGACGGGTTGTCCACCTTGTTCAGCCCCGCCCACTACGATCCGACGCAGGGGCCCTTTATCGACGGGGACGTGACGCGTCCCAACGGTCAGCTTTTGGCGAGCAGGGGCGAGATTCCAGATGGAATAGTCGACAACCCGAGAGCAAAGTTCATGCCGCGGATCGGATTCGCCTGGGACCTCAGCGGAACGGGTGATACGGTCATTCGCGGAGGCGGCGGAATCTTTTACAACCGCCCCCAGGGCAACGCCCAATACTACGTGTTGCGTCAACCCCCGAACGTCTTCAATTCTTCGATCGAAGCTTGGAGCGGCGCCGATTTGGGCGGTGGGCAGGGGCTGGTCTATTCCACTTTGCGTGAGGTCGACCCGTTCACCCGTCTGGGCGCCATTTCGCTCGTTTCCCAGAATCCTGATTCGAACGATGTGCCTCAGGTTATAAATATGAGCCTGTCGGTTGCCAAGAGAATGCCGTTGAATCAGGTTCTGGAGGTGGCGTACGTTGCCACCCAGGGGCGTCACCTGCAGACGCGGCGTCCCATCAACTTCATCCCGCTGGGAGCGCTTTCGAGCGGAACCGTCGGAAACGCCGATCTTTCGAACCCCGTCCACCGGATCGCCCTCAACGATCAGGTGCTGGCAAGCTTCCGGCCTTTTCCCGCCTACAGCGGAATTCAGCACATCGAGTACACAGCCACCTCCAACTATCATTCGCTTCAAGCGACGCTCAAGCGCCAGGCCGGCGACAGCCTCCAGTACTTCGCCACATACACCTTCTCCAAGGCGCTAGGCACCGTTGCCATCAATGAGAACGGCGACGTGGTCGATCCCATCGATGCTCGAGGCAGAAGCTACGGAATTCTGCCTTACGACCGCACTCATATCTTCAATATCTCGTATAACTACCACATGCCGTCCCTGGCTCGGGGCGATTTCAGCAACGGATTCACCCGCGCTGTATTTGACGGCTGGCAAATGTCGGGAATATCGACCTACCAGAGCGGAAATCCGATGCGGCTCCGATTCTCCGGCGACATCAACAGCGCGGGCATGGCGCGAGCCTGGTTCGGTACGGACGCCTTTAACCTGGCGTCCGGGAACAGCTCCGGAGCGATTTCTCCGATTTATCTGGGGAATCCGCAGATCGCCAATGTTGGTAATCCGGGAGATCGCATCCTCGATCTGAGCAAACTTGGAATTCCGGGATTCGGCGAATCCGGCCCAAACATCGAGCCCTTCTACATGCGTACACCGAACAGGTGGAACTTCGATGTCAGCTTTTTCAAGAACTTCTATTTCGACGACGTCAAGAAGCTGCAATTCCGAACCGGGTTCTTCAATCTCTTCAATCAGGCTTATCCGCTGCTGGATCGCGGGGACATGGATTTGAACCTGGTGGCCAACTGCAACTCGCGGATCGGCGGAGTGCCGGACGGTGCCGGAGGCACGGTTGACGGAACCGTCTGCGATCCCTTCGGAGGCTTTTCCTTCAACGATCAGACCCAGCAGAACTTCGGACGCATCGTCAGCAAGCACGGGAAGAGGATTGTCGAGTTCGCGCTGAAGTTCTATTTTTAAGGCTGGGAGCGCGGGCATCCTGCCCGCCCCTTTATCGCGTGTAAGCGCGATCGTTTCGCAGCAGATCGCGTATGAGAAATTCGCGCTCACGCGCCCGGTCGGACGGATCGCGCATTCGCGCGATGACGGGACGGGCAGGATGCCCGTGCTCCCGGCAGGCTCCAGGGGTTTGCGGCACCCGGCCGCGTTGCTCGTCGTCGACGATGCTGCGGGATCGCCCTTTTCCCCGCGCCTTGCCGGCTGACCGCATGACCCTGGTGCACGACCCATCAGGATATTGGCACCCTATTTTGCTGCGCAAGCAAAACTCCGGAACCGATTAAATCGGTTCCGGAGTTTCTTCTTGGAGAAGTCCACATCGGGCATTCGCGACCCTTAACGGCTTCCGGCGGTCTGCTCCGGAGGGGCTTCTCCTCCGGATGACGCCGGCCCGACCGTCAGTAGGTCCTTGAGCTGGAGAAACTTCTTTTCTCCAATTCCCCGGACGTTCATCAAGTCTTCCACGCGGCGGAAGGGGCCGTTCTGTTCGCGGAACTCGACGATCCTTTCCGCGGTCTTCGGGCCGATTCCGGGCAGCGCCTGCAGTTGCTCCGCAGTGGCCGTGTTCAGGTTGACCTTCCCCCCGGTCTGCGCTGCAGCGACGCCCGTCGCCGCAAGCCCGACCAGCAGAAGAAGGGCTGGAATGAAACAGGTGTTTCTTTTCATATAACCTCCTTTCTGTCCTCTATAACGCTCGAGCTTTGATTTGGGCGAACTTTTCCGGGTGGAAATGCGGCTTTTTTCCCCGCCGCCAGCAGCGCCGGATCGTGCAGGCGAGAAGCTTCCCATAGGAGGACAGGTTTCAAATCAGAGAGCTTGAGGGATTTCGTAGACGCAAATAAACCCATGCCGCGCCCTGACGGACGCTGGGGAGGGTTGTCTTTGACGCAAACCCCGCCCTCGCGCCAGACGGCGCTCGGACGGGGCTAAATCCCGCCGGCCCTTTCGGGCCTCATCACAAAGACCGACGAAGGGGCTGAGAGACGACGACACCCGTACAAGCCGCCGGCAAATGCGAAGTCAGGCGGCAATCCTTCGGGAACCTTATTCGAGCCTTCGTCAGCAAGGCGAGGCAAAATGCAAGCTGACCGCAGTCCGAGAGCGATCGAAACCCAGGGCCTTGAATTTCGAATATTGGATCTTGAATTCAACAGCGCCGCAGGCAGCGCTGCATCATACCAATTGAGAATCCCGCCATGCCAGGCTAAGTCTCAGGGCAGCGCCTCTGTGCTTGAATTCAAGAGAGAATTCCGTAGTGTAGGCATTATGAAAATCTGCATGACGGTCTGTGGGGTTTTGGCTTGGCTACTGCATCCGATCGGCGCTGGAAGCGTTTTCGCTCAACACGTGGGACTGGAACATCTTCCGGATCAGGAGGAAGTCCGCATTCAGGTCGACGGACGATTGTTCACGGTCTACCGCCATGGAGAGGGTTTTTCATCCAAGCCGGTCTTTTATCCAGTGCTGACGTCCGACGAACGGATGGTCAATCGGGGGTTTCCCATGGAGGCGATTCCCGGGGAGCCCACGGATCATCCTCATCAGAAGTCCCTGTTTTTCGCTTATGGAGACGTCAATGGAGTCGATTTCTGGAACGAGCAGGAGGGGAGCGCGATCGCCCATCGAGAGATCGCCCGAATGGAAGGCGGCCGCGAGGGTTTGCTCGAAGTCTTGCTCGACTGGGTGATGCCGGA
>CAZAEY010000028.1:0-7782 GCA_964484155.1 uncultured Acidobacteriota bacterium | reverse complement strand
ATATTCGAGCACCCTTCCAGCGCACAGCATCCGGGCCGCTGGCACGCTCGCGGATACGGCCTCTTTTCCGCAAATCCTTTGGGACGAAAGGAATTCGACGCGGACGCGGAGCCGTTGAATCATCGCTTGGAGCCGGGGGAGAGCCTGCGTTTTCGGTACCGCCTGGTAGTGTATGAAGGCTCGACGGACAGGGAGCGATTGAATCGCGATTACAAAGCTTTCGCTGCGAACAGCATTGATTGATTAGAGGCTGCGGCGCTGGATTGGCAGGCGAGAATCACCCCATAAAATGGGTAAGTTTCAGATCAGAGAGCATGAAGGAATCGGCCGGCGCGAATGCACGCAAGTCGGGTCCTGGCGGACCCTCGCTCCGACGAGAGGCTGTCTACCCCGCCCTCGACTGCGGCTCGGACGGGGCTAAATCCTTGCGGCCCTGGCGGGCCGCATCCCAAAGGAAGGCGAAGCAGCTCAGAAATGACCGGATCCCGTCCCGGCTGCGGTTGAGCGGAGCCGGCAGCAGAGCCGGATCATGCAGGCGAGAAAGTTCCCATGAAAGGGTCGGTTTCAGGTCACGTAGCGTCCGGGGCCGGCGGCTCGACTCGATACCGATCAAGCTCCTGGCCGACGTGTTCCAAGGCGTCTTGCAACGGGACCGTCGTCGTCTGTTTTGAATTGCGCACAAAAACTTCAACGAGGCCCTCGCTCATTTTCCTGCCTACGGTGATCCGGATCGGCGCCCCGATCAATTCGGCGTCCTTGAACTTGACGCCGGGGCGTTCGTCGCGGTCGTCGAGCAGGCAATCCACTTCCTGAAGCCAGAGTTCTTCATACAGTCGGACGGCGGCAGAGCGATGTTCGGGATTCTCGGGCTGAAGCAGAGTTACGATCGCCTGAAAGGGAGAAATGCTGCGGGGCAATACGATGCCGGCCTCGTCGTGAAACAGTTCCACAGCTGCCGTCAGAATTCGTTCCACGCCGATGCCGTAGCTGCCCATCAAAAGGAAGACTTCCTCGCCGCTGCTGTTCAGGACGGTCGCCTTCATGGCTTTGCTGTACTTAGGGCCCAGCTTGAAAATGTGGCCGATTTCAATGGCCTTATCAACCCGGAGGGGAGCCCCGCATTTCAAACAAGGGTCGTCGGGCATGACGCTTCGCAATTCGGCGTATTCGGGGACGAAGTCCTGGTCCGGGGTGACGTGCAGGAGGTGGTAGTCGTCGCGGTTGGCGCCGCAGATCAGATTCTTCCGCGACTTCAGCGATCGGTCCGCCAAAATGCGCACGGATTCCCGGTCGACTCCGACCGGCCCGAGGCTTCCCGGATCGGCGCCGAAGGCGGTACGGATCTCGTCGGGGGCGGCGGGCCGAAAAGCCTCGGTCGAGAGTGCGTGGGCCAGCTTGCTCTCGTTGAGCTGATCGTCTCCGCGAAGCAGCACCAGCACGGGAGCGCCTTCTACCAGATAGACCAGTGACTTGATCTGTCGGTTTCGCTCGACGTTCAGGAATTCGCTCACTTCCTGAATGGTTTTGCGACCCGGCGTGTGGACCGGTTCCGGCTCCCGCTCGTCGGCAGGGTCCTCGACCGGACGGAACCCGGAAGCCGCGCGCTCCAGATTGGCTGCATAGCCGCAATGGCTGCACTGAGCCACCCAGTCTTCGCCGGCGTCGCTGAAGGTCATGAATTCCTCCGATTCGCTTCCCCCCATAGCGCCCGATTCAGCCTGTACGACGACGTACTTCAGGCCGCAGCGATCGAAGATTCGGCGATAGGCTGAATCGTGGAGGAGGTAGCTCTTGTCCAGTCCAGCGTCGTCCAGATCGAAGCTGTAGGAGTCCTTCATCGTGAACTGACGGACTCTCAGGAGTCCGGACTTAGGACGGGGCTCGTCTCTAAACTTCACCTGAATCTGATACCAGATCTGGGGAAGATCCCGGTAGGAGCGCAGTTCGTCTCTGGCGATGGCGGTAAAGACTTCCTCATGGGTCATGCCGAGACAGAGTTCGCGGCGGCTCCGATCCTGGAGTCGAAACATGTTTTCCCCCATGACTTCCCAACGCCCGGTTTCCTTCCAGATTTCAGCAGGATGGAGGGCGGGCAAGTAGAATTCCTGGGCGCCGATGGAGTTCATTTCCTCGCGGATGATTTGCTCGATCTTCAAGAGCGACCTTCTGGCCAACGGAAGCATCGAATAGATGCCTGCGCCCAACTGACGGATATAGCCGGCGCGCAGCAGCAGCCGATGCGACGCTACTTCGGCGTCTGCTGCAACTTCGCGAAGTGTGGGAATAAACATTTGAGACCAGTGCATAAATTCGCCTTTTCTATCGGTTTGACCGCTGAAACTCAACTAGGCTAACATGCCGTTCCGGGACCGGTGATTTCAGTCTCTTCGAAAAACCCGCTCAGGAAAGGTCTGGTACGTAATGAAGCGTTCCCTGGAGCAAGTCGACCCCCAAATCGCAAAGGCCATTTTAGCCGAAACGAGGCGCCAGGCTGAGACGATCGAGCTGATTGCTTCGGAAAATTTCGTCAGCGAGGCGGTCCTGGAGGCTACTGGCTCGGTGTTCACTAATAAGTACGCCGAAGGATATCCGGGGCGGAGGTACTATGGCGGGTGCGAATTTGCCGATGCGGTAGAGAGCCTGGCCCGGGAGCGAGCCGGAAAACTTTTCGAGGCCGAACATGTAAACGTGCAGCCCCACTCCGGCACCCAGGCCAACATCGCCGCCTACCTTGCACTGCTGGAGCCGGGCGACAAGATCCTTGGGATGAATCTCTCTCACGGAGGACACCTGACCCACGGGCACCCCCTGAATTTTTCGGGAAGGTACTTTGAAGTGGTTTCTTACGGGGTGGAACCGGAAAGTGAGCGGATCGACTATGACGCGCTGGAAGAGCTGGCTCTGAAGGAGAGGCCGAAGATGATCGTAGCCGGCGCCAGCGCCTACAGTCGGACCATTGATTTTGAACGCTTGGGAGCGATCGCCAAGAAGGCGCGGGCCTATCTAATGGCGGATATCGCTCATATCGCCGGGCTCATCGCTGCGGGAATTCATCCCAGCCCGGTGCCCCATGCGGATCTGGTCACCACGACGACTCACAAGACGCTGCGCGGGCCCCGCAGCGGCATGATTCTGTGTAAACAGGAGCATCAGAAGGCCGTGGATCGCAGCGTGTTTCCCGGGACCCAGGGAGGTCCTCTGGTGCACGTAATCGCCGCCAAGGCAGTTTGCCTGAAGGAGGCGTTGACAGAAGATTTCCGGGAGTATCAGCGGCGGACCGTAGCCAACGCTCAGGTCCTGAGCCGTAGGATCGAAAAACGCGGCTACCGAATCGTTTCCGGAGGCACCGACAACCATCTCTTCCTGGTCGACGTTTTTTCACGCGGAATCACCGGAAAAGAGGCGGAGGCGGCGCTGGAGGAGGCTGGAATTACGGTCAACAAGAACACGATTCCCTTCGACCGGCACCCGCCGCTGGTAACGAGCGGGATTCGCATCGGGACCCCTGCTGTCACGACTCGTGGAATGGGAAAAAGCGAGATGGAGCGAATCGGCGACTGGATCGCGCGGGTGTTGGATGAACGCGGAGACCCGGCGGTCCTCAAGAAAGTGCGCTCGGAAGTGCTGGAAATGACGGCGGCTTTTCCGCTGTACCGCGAGCGCATCGGCCGCTTCAGCCCCGAAGCGGTTGGGTAGCGCTTTCAGGAGCACGGCGCTGCGCAGCTTTCCATTCCATGCGACGGGTTCGAATTGAAGAGCCGCAAGCGGGCCGTGCCCGGGTCGGATTCGCATGAAGACTTCGCACAACATCGGAAGCTCGACAGGTCCGCTGACGAAGACGCTCGATGAAATCTTTCTTCCCGGCGGCGTCATGGATCAGGCGCTTCAGGACTACGAGTTTCGACCTTCCCAGTTGGAAATGGCAAAAGCAGTCGCAAAGGCGGTTCGGGACGGGGGGACTCTTTGCGTCGAGGCCGGAACCGGCACTGGCAAGACCCTTGCATACCTGATCCCCGCCCTGCTATCGGGCAAGAGAGTGATGGTGTCTACGGCCACGAAGAACCTGCAGGAGCAGATTCTTCGAAAGGACATCCCCTTCCTTCAGCGAGAACTTTTCCCAGACCTGCGGGCGGTCTGCATGATGGGCCGCAATAACTATCTTTGCCTGAAACGCCTGGAAGATTGCAGCCGATATCAAGCGCGATTGCTGTTTGGGACGGATAAAACCATTCGGAAGCTGCGAAAATGGGCATCTCGCACGGAAACCGGCGAACGCGGCGAATTGCACTGGCTGGGGGACGCGGACCTTCTCTGGAATCAATTGGACGCCAGAAGCGAAATCTGCATCGGCCAGAAATGCAGGCGTTTTGAGGACTGCTTCGTGACGCTGATGCGGAGACGGGCGTTTGAGGCCGATCTAATCGTTGCAAACCACGCATTCTTGTTTGCCAACCTCGCGCTGGAAACTGACGAGATCGGCCGAGTCCTGCCCGATTTTTCTTCACTGATCATCGACGAGGCTCATGAGATAGAGGATATCGCGGGGAATTATTTCGGGACCCATTTCAGCACATTTCAGCTGGAGGAACTCTGTCGCGACTGTGAACGCGATCTGGAGGGCAGCGACCGATTTCCGCGAAGGATTGAAGCTGTCAGTTTGAGCGCCTTGCGGCTGGTCGACTGCTTCGGCGAGTGTTCGGGGCGTCATTCGCTGAATTATTTTCGCAGGCGCGACGGATTCGTCGTTGACCTGCGCGACGAACACTCGGAAACGGTGCAGGAGGTTCGAACGAGCCTTCGGGAACTTTCCGTCGAGCTGGACGCGATGCGAGATCGGACGGAAGAAACGGAAAACCTGCGCAAACGGGCCGAGAGTCTCCTGGGCGCCATCGAGGAGATATTTGGGCATGACAGCGAAGAACGCGTGCACTGGTTCGAACGGCGGGGAAAAGGGCTGGCGTTTCATGTCACCCCGATTCAGGTCGGCTCCTGTCTGCGTCAGTACCTGTATCCGCGAACGCAGACGACCGTCCTGACCTCGGCCACGCTGGCCACATCCGGGAATTTCAGCTTCCTGAAAAAACGGCTCGGATTGGAAGAAGCCGAGGAACTGCTGACGCCTGGAGAGTTCGACTATTTCAATCAGGCGATTCTCTTCGTGCCCAACGGTTTTCCCGATCCCGGACAGCCAGACTACACGGAGCACGCCGTTCAGGCGATTCGCCGGATACTGGCCGTTACCGACGGGGGAGCCTTTTTGTTGTGCACCAGCGTCGCGCAGATGAAGCGATTCTCGGAAATCCTGCGTGAGGATAGCGATTACGCTGTCTTTTGCCAAGGGGAGACGCCGAAAGGGCGCCTGCTGGAAAGCTTCAAGGAGACTCCGCGCGCGGTGCTTTGCGGAACCTACAGCTTCTGGCAGGGAGTCGACGTTCGCGGAGATGCGCTGCGCTGCGTCATCATCGACAAGCTCCCCTTTCAGGCGCCGGGAGAGCCGGTGGTGGCCGCGCGTCTGCAGTTGTTGAAGGAAAATGGGGAGAATCCCTTCGCCGCTTACAGCTTGCCGAGCGCCATCATTACTTTGAAGCAGGGTCTGGGGAGACTGATTCGCTCCCGCAAAGACCGGGGGATCCTGGCGGTACTGGACAGTCGAATGCGATCCAGGAGCTACGGAGTGCACTTCTTCGAGAGCTTGCCAAACTGCCGGATCACCGATAACATGAGGGACTTAGAGAACTTCTTCAGTCAAGATGTATCATAAGAATCGAAACTCAATTTAGACCGACGCGCATTGGGAAAAGGTCGTTCGTAAAATTTGGAGCAGCAGAGGAAAAAAGCGATGAAACTCGTCAAAGCCAAAGCGGTGTTGCCGGCGGTTCTGCTGGCATGGTGTCTGAGTCCTTTCACGCTCGCTCAAACGGGCTTTATTCAGGGGACGGTGACGGACGAAAATGGTGAACCGATAGCGGACGCCACCATTCGCATTGAAGGAATGGACGTGGGACGCAATTACAACTTGAAGACGAATCAGAGGGGGCAGTACATTCACGCCGGCATCAGCGTGCAGGGAGTCTATCGCGTCATTGCCGAGAAGGAAGGATATCAAAGCGATTACATTGAAGGCGTCCGGCCCAGCTTTTCCCGTGACGACGAGAGGAGCATCATCGATTTCGTCTTGAGAGAGGGCCAGGCTCGGGCCCTGGCTTTCGAACTGACCGACGAAGAGCGGGAGAGGATCCAGCGCCAGCAGCAGGAGGCCGAACAACAGCGGGAAGCGGTTGCAAATTTTCGCGCCGCCCTGAACTACGGAGTCGAAGCCTTCAACGCTGGGCGTTACGATGAAGCCGTTCAGGCATTTAAGAACGCGTCGAATCTGGATGCAAAGCAGTCAACGGCCTGGTTCAATCTGGGGATTTCCCATTTGCGAATGAACCAGAATGAAGAGGCGTTGGCGGCACTGCTTAAGGCCCTCGAACTGGAGCCGGAGAACCCCAGTTTTCTGCAGAATGTCGGTTCGGTGCACTTTCGGCTGGGAGACGAAGAGAAGGCGAACGAATACTACGAAAAATCGGTTCAGGTCAGCGCCGAAGGCAATCCGAAGGAAGCGGCGAAGGGCTTGTTTGAGATGGGGGTCAATTTCATCAACTCCGGGAGGACTCAAGAAGCGACCGACGTCTTGAGAAGGGTCATTGAATTGGATCCGACTCATTCCGAGGCCTATTACCAGCTCGGTTTGGTGCTGGTAGGCCAGAATCTGCTGCAGGAATCTCTGGAAGCTCTGCAAAAGTACTTGGAGCTGGCTCCCTCCGGTGAGAATGCCGAAGTGGCTCGGGCACTGATCGAACAGCTGCAGTAACGGGCCGGAGACCGCCGCGCCTGTTTTTATTCGTCGGAAAGTCGCTCCAGATACGTTCGCGCCCGTTGCGATCCCAATTCCCCCAGATTGTGCAATCCCGCCTTCACGGTCCGGCGGACGCGAGGCGAGCCCTGCCGGGCAAGCGAGAATAGCCTCTGGAGCAAGGTGTCCGAGATCTCCGAGGGCCGATTCCAATAGGCGACGGTGCACTCGTTGACCGATTGAACTCGAATTTCCTCGTTTTCGGAATCGAGGAGCCCGGTCAGTTCCTGAAGCGCTTCCATGCAACCCTGGCCTGCCAGATCTCCCAGCGCCTTCAGGGCGGCAGCAACGAGGTGGCCGGATCGGCCGCTCCGCGTCAAGTCCTCGAGAACCGCCGCCAGAGGCGCAACCGCATTTTCGCAACCGGTTTCACCCAGGGCCGCAATCACTGAGGCCTGCACTCCGGCTGAATCTTTCGGATCCTTCTTCCTCATCCCGTCCAGGGCAAGGCGCAAAGGCTCGACGGCTCGCGCGTCGCTCAGGCAGGAAAGCGCCATAGCCGCAGCCGACTGCTGACTGGAATCCCCCTTGTGAAGCAGGGCCGCGAGCGGTTCTAGAAAGCGATCGGAGCGGAGAATGCTGATGTGGGGAAGAATCGCGTAGATCCTTTCAGCTGAACCGGATTCGATGACCTGGAGGCAGCTGTCAGTCAGCTTTTCCGGATCGCCGATATCCTTTCCACGGTAGAAATCCATATCCAATCTCTGTTTCCGGTAGACAGAAAATGCCTGACGCTGCCGAGTCCCGTCAGACTTCAGTCGGATCCCCACCATCCAGACCTACGCCAAATCGCAACCTGCAGAAAGAAGGTACCGCGAAAGCGACCGGAAAGGCAAACGAAACGATGAAAGGGACGGCGGAGCCCGGTCAGTCCAAAACAGAGC
>CAZAEY010000027.1:0-29608 GCA_964484155.1 uncultured Acidobacteriota bacterium | reverse complement strand
TGGGTTCTGGGTTCTGGGTTCTGGGTTCTGGGTTCTGGGTTCTGGGTTCTATTCTATGAGCATTTTCGATTTGTCAAGTGCTGAGCGGGCAATTTCTTCCAAAAGTAGCGAAGTTCTGCTCCTTTTCACGCTACGCGTTTCATTGCGCCTGCAATGATCTTTATTCAATAGGCGATGTCGAGAGAGCTGAAAGGGAAGGATCCAATGGAACTCGGAACTCGGAGACCTGAGTCTCCCTCTCTTCCGGTTTGACTCGTTTCGCTCGCCGTTGGTATGATTCGCTTGCGGGTGGAAACGCGTCCAGTGGCGGGCTTGCCGTCTTTTTCGGCAGGGCCGGGGACGCGATCGCATTCAGACGGGAAACGATGCGAAAGTTGAGACAGATCACTTTGAGGCTTCGGGAGTTCGGCATGATCGGCCGGGGTCTGTGGTCTCAGGATCATCCGGTGCTGGCGCACATCATCCCGATTCGGCGCTGCAACCTTTCCTGCACCTATTGCAATGAATACGACGATTTTTCGGACCCTGTCCCGACCGAGGTTATGCTGGATCGGATCGACCGGCTCGCCGATTTGCGAACGGCCGTGGTAACGATCAGCGGCGGCGAACCGCTGCTGCACCTTGAGTTGGAGGAGGTGATTCGGCGAATCCGCGACCGGCGGATGATCGCCGGTATGATCACTAACGGCTATCTGTTGTCCCGCAAGCGAATTCGGTCGCTGAACGCTGCGGGCCTCGACCACCTTCAAATCAGCATCGATAACGTCCAGCCCGACGACGTGTCTGTCAAGAGCTTGAAAGTGCTGGACAAGAAGTTGCGCTACCTGGCGGAGGAGGCGAGCTTCAAAGTCAACATCAACACGGTGTTGGGCTCGGGCGTGGAGAATCCCGAAGATGCAGGCGCGATCGCCCGGCGAGCGTCCGAACTTGGCTTCAGCTGCACAGTGGGCGTCATTCACGACGGGGACGGACGCCTCAAGCCGCTGGGCGAAGTGGAACGACGAGTGTTCGACGAGGTCCGGGCGCTTGGAAAGAAGGGTTACGCCCGCCTCAACAAGTACTTTCAGGAAAACCTGGCGGCTGGTCGCCCCAATAACTGGAAGTGCCGTGCCGGCGCCCGGTACCTCTATGTCTGCGAAGACGGACTCGTGCACTATTGCTCGCAGCAGCGAGGCTATCCGGGAACTCCGCTTGCGGAATACACGGTTAATGACATCCGGCGCGAGTATCTGACCGCCAAAAGCTGCGCTCCTTATTGCACCATTTCCTGCGTGCATCACGCCTCGATGATGGATTTCTGGCGCGCTCCCCAGAACCTCTCACCGGCGCCTCAGACTTCGGGCGAATCCGCCGGGGTCGAAGAGCTGGTCGAGTTGAAGTAGGTCGTCGTTCGGCGTTCCGAGTTCCAATTGCAAGGATCTGGGATTTGTCCAATTGTCAATGGCTGATTTCAAGTCTGCGCCCGGCCCTTATGGGCGTTTTCGACATTTTTTGAGGCTTGTCCCCAGCCCTCGCGGACTGTGTTGAAGCTGCTGGCCTTCCGTGTTCATGCCGGGTCTCCAGCTCATCGCAACACGCTGCGAATAACGCGGAACCTCGGAACCCTGAACTCCGGAACTTTGAACTGCAAACCGCAAACTATTCTTCATTTCCCCCGAGAATCGTCCGGGCAATTTGAAGGATCGATTCGAACATTTCCGCGGTCAGGCGCCCGGTCTGGGTGTTCTGGCGGCTGGGATGGTAGCTGCCCAAAAGGGTCGCTTGACCGTCGAGAGGGCAGACGGCGCCGTGGGCGAATTTCGGTCGTGGCGAAGGAACCGGCAGGCCGGACTCCGCGCGCGCTCGAAACACTGCGGTCCAAGCGATCAATCCCAGAGCGACGACGATGCGAACCTGGGTCAGCAGCCGCAGCTCCTCGACCAGGTAGGGACGGCAGTTATCCTTTTCCCCGGGTGCGGGGCGGTTCTGGGGGGGAGCGCATCGCAGGGCTGCGGTGATGACGGCGTCGTTCATCTGCAGGCCGTCCCGTCGATCCCGGGAATGCGGTCGATTGCAGAATCCGAAGCGATGGAGGGCGGCGTAGAGAAAATCGCCGCTGGAGTCTCCGGTAAACATCCGCCCGGTGCGGTTGGCGCCGTGGGCTGCGGGCGCCAGACCGACGATCAGCAGGCGTGCCGACGGCGATCCGAAAGCGGGCACAGGTTTGCCCCAGTAGTCGGAATCCCGGTAGGCGCGTCGTTTCGTCCGCGCGACTTCTTTGCAATGGCCGATCAGGCGAGGGCAGCGGGCGCAACCGATGATTCGCTTTTGCAGGGAGTCGAAATCGGCCTCGGTCCCGCCGCTCAAACTTCCAGTTTCCAAGGCGGACGATAGGGCTTGCTCAGCATGGCGACGGCTTCATCCGGCCCGGCAAGCGTCTCGGTCTGCGGGTCCCATTCAATTCGACTGCCGGTCCGATACGCGATGTTGGCGAGGTGGCAGGCCGTCGCCGAGGCGTGGCCGCCTTCAATGTCGGAGATGGGAGCTTCTCTACTGTGCATGCAGTCCAGAAAGTTCCGCACGTGGTCCTGGCCTTGGTTGTTGCGATTGGCGGACTGCATGGCGTACATCCGGGGGATCCGCCGATTTCCTTCCGAGCGGTGTTCCGGCAGAATCTCGAATCCGTCGCGATCCAGAAGGAGGGTCCCTTCCGAACCGTAGAACTCGATTCCGTAGCTTTTCTCGTTGATGGTGCGTCCGTTGCCGTTGCGATTTTCGTAAGTGCAGAGGAAGCCTGGGTATTCGAAGACGGCTGTCAACGTATCGGGGCATTCGCGGCCATCGTCGACGACCCAGTTTCCGCCCGCAGCCGAAACGGCTGTCGGGCCCTGCGCCTCCGCGGCCCACTGCACGATATCCAGATGGTGGGCGCCCCAGTCGGTCATCATTCCGCCCGCGTAATCCCAGTACCAGCGGAAGGAGGACCACCGGTCCGGAAACACTCCGAAGCGGTTCGCGTTGAAGGGGACTACGGGGGCCGGTCCCAGCCACAGGTCCCAGTCCAGATTTTCAGGAGGTTCTGAGTCGGGCAGTCTGCCGAAGCCGTGAGGAGTCGAATTTCCGAAGTTCCAGGTGCGGACCGCGGAGACGGTTCCGATCTCCCCCTTCTGAATGATTTGAACGGCGTCCTGAAAATGAAGGCCGGAGCGCTGTTGGGTGCCGACCTGCACGATTCGTCCGTATTTTCGGGCGGCTTCCGCCATTTTCCGTCCTTCTACGACCGTCAGAGACGCCGGCTTTTCGACGAACACGTCTTTTCCGGCCTGGCAGGCCAGCACGCTCATCAGCGCGTGCCAGTGGTCGGGCGTCGCCACGACGACGGCATCGACGTCGGGCGAATCCAGGACGCGTCGAAAATCGCGAAAGGTTTCGGCCTGGAATTCTTCCGCCGCCTGCATCAGATTGGGTTCGTAGACGTCGCACAGGGCGACGATTTCAACCTCGCTTTCTCGAGCGAAGTTTCGGAGCAGAAACTGTCCCTGCCGGCCGACGCCGATGACGGCCACGCCGATTCGGTCATTGGCCGAGGCGCCGGAGGCTGGCCGGACGCCGGCGGCCGCAAGAGCGGACCCTGCCAGCGACGTCTTTATAAAATCGCGTCTCTGAATGCCTTTCTGCGTCATCGCGCCTCCTCATTGCGGAAAAAAAAGAAATTCCAGATGCATGAATCAAGGAGCCAGAAAAAGGATTTCCGCTCCTGCAAATTAAAACTCATTCCACCAGACCTGACACAAAACCTCAAAAAAACCAAGCCCCAAGCCCCAAGCCCCAAGCACGAAGCACGAAGCACGAAGCACCAAGCCCGAACCCCTAAACCCCAAGCACCCCCGCCCCTTCTCCGCGGGCGATGGCGGGAACGTAAGTTTCCAGGTCGTCAAGCGTTTTGGGATCGGTCAAATCCACTGTTCGTCGTTCCTCGGCGGCCTTGTACGCGGCCATGACCAGGCGGGTCACCTCCAGTCCGTAGTCCCAGGGGAGCATGGCGTCGCGCCCTTGGCGGAAGGCCTCCAGCGCGTCCAGATTCTCGTCGGTGTAGCCGTACAAATCGGCTTCGTTGTATTGGATTGTGAGCAGACCCCGGCTGGCGGTGGCTTTTTCGAGGGCCTTTTCCTGGTCTGCGATCGCTTCGGCGGCTTCGTCGCCGATAAAGGCCGTAGAAGGGGAGACCAGCGTATTGATTTCAAACGCGTAGCCTGGGCCGATTCCGTCCGCGAAGATGCGCAGGCCCTGCTTTTCAAACATCCAGGAATTCGTGAACTGGGCCTTGCAGAGCGGGCCTCCTTCCGGATGCTGATACGTGATCATGCCGGTGGCGAAGTCTTCGGCGGGTGTTTTACCGTAATCGATGCCGTGGCGCTCCTGCAATTGACGCCGCCACTTCGGCCGACCCCACTTCAGCAGAGCGACTTCGGCGGAGACCGACGTGGGCTTCAGGTACTGCAGAGGCTTGCCAGTCGGGGTCAGCGCGTACCAGCCGACCGCAATGCTATGGCAGCCCATGTCGTTGAGGACTCCCCCACCCTGTCGGACGGGATCCCAGAACCATGGCTCATGCGGCCCCGCGTGCTCTTCGGAGGAGCGGACCAGCGCCAGCGGACCCATCACTTCCTGCACGCCTTGCAGTTGATCGAGTTGGGTCCGCAGCGGCTTCATAAACAGCTGGTTCTCAAAGTATGCGGTAGGGACGCCGGTTTCAGCAGCCAGCTCCACCATTCGCCGAGCCTCGCGCACGTTTCGACCCAACGGCTTTTCGCAGATCAGACCCTTCAGAGAGGCGCCGCCGCGGACCGTATCGACGATTTCCTCCATGGTTTCGACGCGAGTGTAATTGGGGGAATAAATGGCTACGACGTCGCAGTTTTCGACGACTTCCCGAACCGAATCGACGATCTTCGGCCGCCCCATTTCACTGCGGCGGACCGCTTCCGCCAGAGCCTCCGATCCACCCCTTTTCAGAACGGCGGAGATTTCCCAACCGCGAACCTGCTGCATCGCCGTCACCTGAAAGCGAGAGATGAATCCTGCTCCGATCATACCCATCTTCATACTTCTGATCCCTCCTCTGTTGCGTATTGATTAGCGTTTGAGCCCTTCTCGAATGAACCGTCGCTTCCAGCGCCCCGCCTATACTCTAACGGAGTTTTGGCGTTTTTGCCGATACCTGACTGAAATGCATCGCGCCGAAGGCCGCAGGGCTGAATCCTTCGAAGAATTCAGTCCTGGTGGAAGCGGCGTCGGGCCGCCGCCATTTCGAGCAGCAAGGGCGGCGGTTGGAAGCGGGGTCCCTGCGCGGCGTAGCGATCGAGTCGCCTCAGGAATTCCTCGACGCCCTGAGCGTCGATCCATCGGAGCGGCCCTCCCAGGAAGGCCGGAAATCCGAGTCCCAGGACGGCGCCCAGATCGCCGTCCTCGGGCCGGCTCAGGACCTCGTCCTGGAGGCAGGAAACCGCTTCGACGACCATCATCATAACGAGTCGCTCCTGAATCGTCTGATGGTCCATATCTCTGCGGTTCGGTCCGCCGAAATAGGAATAGACGTCAGGATTGATTTCCTTCCTTCCGGCGCCGTCGTCATAACGGTAGAAGCCGCGCTTGTTCTTGCGGCCCATGAAACCTCCTTTGAGCAATCTCTGGGGGGAGTTGCCGGGAGTGTAGCCGCGTTGGGCGAACATGGGGCTGAGGACGTCGGCCACATGAGCTGCGACATCGATCCCGACCTCGTCCATCAGCGCCAGCGGACCGACTGGAAAGCCGAAATCCTTCATGGCCCGGTCGATTCGTTGAATCGAAGCCCCCTCCTCCAGCAGAGTCGCCGCTTCGTTCATATAGGAAGCTGCAATCCGGGTCGTATAGAATCCCGGGCCGTCGGAAACGACGATGACCCGCTTTCCCTGGCGCAGGCCGACTTCGACTGCGGTTGACACGACTTGCGGGTCGGAGTCGTCCGTTCGCACGACCTCCAGAAGAGGCATTTTCGGTACGGGCGAAAAATAGTGCATGCCGACGAATCGCGACTTGCGCGGGTGGTCTTGGGCGATCCGAGAGATCGGGATGGACGACGTGTTGGAAGCCAGCACGGCTTCATCGGCGAGCCAGGGCTCGACTTCCGCAAAGACGCGGCGCTTCAGTTCGAGGTCCTCGTACACGGCTTCGATTACAAGTGCGATTTTCCGAAAGCCGCGATCGGCCGTGGCGGCGAATATACGGGAAAGGATGCGGTCGCGTTCGAAAGGGGAAAGCGCGCCTTTGGTTCGTTTCTCCTCGACCTGGCTCCAGATGCGTCGTTCCGCACGCGACAGCGAGTCCTGGTCGACGTCCTTGAGGATGACGTGCATGCCGCTTTCGGCGCTGACCTGCGCGATTCCAGCGCCCATCAGACCGGCCCCGACGATTCCCAGACGGGAGATCGGAATGGCCGGCGTCTGGATCGGATTCCGCGTCGCCCCATTCATGGCGAAAAAGAGTCGAATCAACTGCCGGGACTGAGGCGACTCCAAAAGCTCGCCGAAAAATCGGGCTTCAGCTTCCGAACCTGCTTTTATCCCTTGCTCGAGACCGATTCGGACCGCCTCCAGGATTCTGTGAGGGGCCGGCTGATTTCCGCTGGTCTCCTCCAGGATGCGCCCCGCAGCCTTTCGGTAGATGAACTTCCGGCCGGCTGCAACGGACTGTAGAGCGCGCTCTGCCCAGGACCGTTGATCGGGCCGGCGGAAGCGTTTGCCGATGAGCCTTTCAGCGGCGTGACAGGCGGCCGCCAGCAGGCCGGGCGGGTGGGCCAGCTCGTCCACGAGGCCGAGTCTGAGAGCCTGTTTCGCAAAAACGTTCTTTCCCGTCAGCAGCAGGGGCAAGCTTCGCTGCAGGCCGATCAGACGCGGCGCTCGCTGCGTGCCCCCGGCGGCCGGCAGCAGCCCCAGACGCACTTCTGGAAAGGCCAGCCGGGTTTTCGAGTCGTCTGCGGCAATGCGGTAGCTGCACGCCAGCGCAACTTCCAGACCGCCCCCCAGGGCGGGCCCATGAATGGCGGCTACGACGGGCTTTTCCAAAGCTGAAAGCTCCGTCAGCACGGCGCCGGCCTGTCTGCTCAGTTCTTCCGCCTCCTCGCGATCGATATGCAGGAAAACGTTCAAGTCGGCCCCCGCGAGAAACCCGCTCTCCTTGGCGCTGATCAGAACGGCCGCCTCCAGTTCCGGTTCGCTTCGGATCCAAGCCACGAGCTCCGCAAATTCGCGAAGGGCGGCGGGCGTGAGCTTGTTGATCCGCTCGCCGGGCAGGTCGAGCCAGACGACGGCCAGCCGTCCCCGTCGCTCAACCGCTGCCATGCGCTCGCCGCTTGCCATCGACTAGCCTTCCTCCGCTTCCTTTTCAATCAGGATGGCGTTTCCCAGGCCTCCGGCGGCGCAGGAGGCGGCCACCGCCAGCCTTCCGCCCTCCGACTCCAGGCGATGCACGGCTGTGGAAACCAACCTGGCGCCGGTAGCGCCGAAGGGATGCCCGATCGAGAGGGATCCCCCCCATCGATTGAGGCGATCTGCGGGGATCTCTCCAGCCGTTCGGGCATCCCCGACAGCGCGCCGCAGAAACTCTTCGTCAGCCAGAGCCTTCAGATTGGCCAGCACCTGCCCGGCAAAGGCTTCGTGGAATTCGAAAGCGTCGATGTCGGACATGCGCAGGCTATTCCTCTGCAGCAGACGCGAGACTGCCAGAGCCGGCCCCATCAGAAGCCCCGTTTCCGGGTCTTGCGCCGTGCTTACGGAATCGACGATCCGGGCTCTGATCGGAAGGCGTTCGCGTTTAGCCGCCTCTTCCGAAGCCAGTAGAACCGCAGCCGCCCCGTCGGTCAGAAACGAGGCGTTTCCGGCCGTGATGGTTCCGTACGGTTTCACGAACGCGGGCGGGAGCTTTTCCAGCTTTTCCAGGGACGTGTCCCCGCGGACTCCGTTGTCTTGCAGAATCGGCTCGAAATCCGGGGGAAGCCGAATCGGTTCCACCTGGTCGTCGAATCGACCGGCCTCTCGGGCGGCGGCGGCGCGAAGGTGCGAGGCCAGCGCATATTCGTCCTGCTGAACGCGCGAAACCTTCCAACGAGCCGCCAGCCGGTCCGCGTCCTCGCCCATGCTGAGCCCGGTGGAAAACTCCGTTATGCCCGGAACCTCCGGGTAGAAGTCGGATGGGCGCAGGCCGAAAATGAATCTGATGGATTGCAGGACGCCTTTTCGCTTCTGGGCCTGCAGCAGCTTTTTCTGAAATCGCTTCGGGTATCGAATAGGGAGGTCCGAGAGGCACTCGGCGCCGCCGGCAACGACCAACTCCGCCTCCCCTCGGGAGATCAATTGCGCCCCCGCTGTGATGGACAGGTTGGCGGAAATGCAGGCTTGACTCACAGTGAAAGCGGGGACGCCCGCTGGAATCCCGGCTCCCAGCGCGGCATCGCGCGCCAAATTGCTGTTGGCGGGATTGGCCAGAACAGTTCCCAGGATCACATGGTCCAGACTGGCTGGATCCAAGGCGTTGCGGGCCAGCAACGCCCTCAAAGCCAGGCGGGCCAGATCGTAGGACCGCAGATCGCGGTAACCGGTGCCGGCCCGCAAAAAGGGCGTACGGCAGCCGTCGACGAAAACAACCGGCGAGCTGCTTGTTGAAACCGACTTTTTTCCCACCGTCATTCCTGAAAGGTCAAATCCAAGCTCCCACCGCCGCCGGGCGGCCAACAATCGCTCGGTCCCGAGAAAAGCGTCTCCAACGCTGCGAAAATGGAGATTCCCGCAACCTTCCGCCCGCAGCGGAACTGTGACGAACCAGCTTCCTCCAGCCGGAAACCCGTCGTCAACGGAGCGCTCCGACTCTTCTCGATTCGCGTTCTTCGGCGGCCGGCTCCGAGGGCCGCGCCGGCCTCGCTGCAGCAGCAGAGGGATGGAGGTCGGCTTCCAGCCAGGAATGTCCACCTTTTAGAACGCCTTGGGCCAGCCGAAACTCGCCAGCGTCGTCATTGCGCCAGAGCTCCCGAAAAAGAATTCGGATTTTGCGCCGGGAGGCGCGGCAAAAAGCGTCCGCCAGCTCGACCGAGGACTGCCCTTCTTCGGTCTCCCGGCTCTGGAGCGAATGAGCCCGACTGATGGCGGCCGACATGGCGAAGAGTTCGTTTCCGATGTCGACGAGCCGGAACAGGAAGCCCTGCCTCCTTTCCAGCGTGGAACCGAACGCGAGCATCCCGTGAAACGTCTGGCGAGAGAGCTTTCGAGCGCTTCGCTCGACAAAACGCAGGTGCGTCGCCAGCCCGCCGAATTCCCGGAAGCGGGGCCACCGGCTCCAGCCCAGCCACCGGGTCGGATACCAGCGGGCGTAAAACAGGAGGATTCCGGGAAGCGCAGCCAGTTTCCGGCTGGCAGGTTGCTCGCGATCGATCAGAATTCCGGCGATCTGAACGTGGGCGTCGACGGCCTCTCTGGCCTCAAACAGGTGCATGATCTCGCTGGAGCCCTCGAAAATCCGGTTGATGCGGAAATCGCGCAGCATTCGCTC
This sequence comes from uncultured Acidobacteriota bacterium, assembly GCA_964484155.1. Lineage (GTDB taxonomy): Bacteria > Acidobacteriota > UBA6911 > RPQK01 > JAPXNP01 > DATKAT01. The sequence continues at coordinate 20,050 of CAZAEY010000027.1, read as the reverse complement.
GATCCCCAGCGGCTCCTCGCCCCTCTCCCGCAGCGAACGCTCCGTTTCATAGCCGCGGCCGCCGCGAATCTGCATGGCGTCGTCGACGATTTCCCAGCCCCGGGCGGTATTCCACTCCTTGGCCGCTGCCGCCTCCAGACGAATGTCGTACTCGCCTCGGTGCGACATCTCCGAAGTCAGACGAGCCACCGACTCCATCGCGAAAACGGTCGCCGCCATGCGGGCCAGCATGCGCGCGATCGCTTCATGCCTGCCGATCGGTTTTCCCCACTGGACCCTGTCTCGACTCCAGCGGCGACAGATCTGCAGGCACCTCTTGGCTGTCCCGACGCTTGCATTGGGAATCGACAGCCGCCCGTCGTTCAGAGTCGTCAGGGCGATTTTCAACCCGCGCCCCTCCTCGCCGATCAGATTTTCCTTCGGGACGCGTACGTTATCGAAGCGAATGACGGCGTTTGCTAATGCGCGCAAGCCCATGAAGCGGCATCGGCGGACCACGACGACTCCCGGCCACGCGGTCTCCACGACAAAGGCGCTGATCTTTCCGGAAGCCGCATCGCGGGCCATTACAACCAGCAACCCAGCGAGCGTTCCGTTCGTGCACCAGAGCTTTTCGCCGTTGAGAATATAGGCCGACCCATCCGGGGTTTTTTCCGCGGTAGTGGAAAGTCGAGCCGGGTCGGAACCAACATCCGATTCTGTGAGGGCAAATGCCGAAATCTCGCCGGCAGCGCAGCGAGGCAGGTACTTCCTTTTCTGTCCTTCGGCGCCGAACAGCTTCAAGGGTTGAGGGACGCCGATCGACTGATGCGCCGAGAGCAGCGCCGTGAGATTGCCGTCGACGCCGCCGAGCAACTCCATCACTCGACCGTATTCGACCTGATTGAAGCCAAGCCCGCCGTATTCGACGGGAATCTTCATGCCGAACGCACCCATTCGGCGCAATTTATCCAGCAACTCCTGCGGGTAATCTCCCGATTCATCCAATTCGGCCGGATCGACATCTTCCGCTAGAAACTCTTGGAAGCGTTCGAAAAAGGCTCGAAATGCGGGGCGATCCTCCGGAGTTCGGGGAAAAGGGTGGATGAAATCGAGGCGAAGGCTTCCCAGAAACAGCTCGCGAAGAAAGCTGGGCTTTCTCCATTCGGATTGCCGAGAAGCTTCCGCTACACGCCGCGACTCCGTCTCGCTGGAATCTGAGGTGTGCTGATGGTCCATTGAGCGCTCCCGGTTGCGGCTGGAATGGGTTTTCCCCCTTTTCCCGACTTCGATTCTAGCACCCTGCCCGCATTTGAACCAAGAATCGGGAAATACGCCGGCGATCGGCGCTTGGAGGGCTATTTTGGAAAGGGTGAAAACCGCCAGCAGTAGGCATGGCGGAAGCGGTTTTTTTTTAGCGGAGCAGGGATTGCAGCTGTCGCCGTCGAGCCGGATGGCGCAGCTTACGCATGGCTCTAGCTTCGATGTCGCGAATCCGACCCGCAGCCAATGAGAACTGGTCCTGAATTTCGCGGGAAGTCGAAGGACGATCCTGGCCGATCCCGAAGCGCATGCGGAGGATCTGCTCCTCCTGCCGGGTCAGCGATTTCAGGGCCTTTTTGGTGAGGCTTTGCACCTTCTGCCTCCACATCGCGTCCAGCGGCGTGGTCTGCCCTTCATCCGGCACGGTGTCCACCAGCGAAAAACCTTCGTCGGATCCGAGAGGCTGCTCCAGGGAAAGCATCTTTTGGGCCAGAGTTCGCAACTGCTCGACTTTTTCCTGGGGCAGCTCTAACCGCTCCGATAATTCAGCCAGCGTCGGTTCGCGGCGATGCTTCTGTTGAAACGTCCGCTCGATGATGTGGAGCGTGTAAATCCTCTTGATGACGTGGCTGGGAAGGCGAATCGTATTGCCTTTCAGTTCCAGCGCCCTGCGGATCGCCTGCTTGATCCACAGAGTGGCGTAGGTCGAGAAGCGAAAGCCCCTGGCGGGGTCGAACTTCTCAACAGCCCGAATCAGACCCGTATTGCCTTCCTGGATCAGGTCTCCCAGACCGAGTCCGAGGCCCTTATAACGGTGAGCGATAGAGATTACAAGCCGCAAATTGGCTTCGATCATTTCATTTTTGGCCGCTTCCCACCTCTTTTCGGCCGCCAGAATCTCGTCGATCTGGATTAGCAGTTCGGAAGAGTCCGGTCCGAATTCCTCGACCCGTTGGCCCTCGCTTGTCTGGAGTGGAGCGGAGGCGCCGTTTGCCGATCGCGCAGAGTCGTCCGACGGCGCTTCGGACCCGGGGGGACGAAGGTCGCGGTGTCTGCGATGGACGGCGACCAACAAGCGCTTCAGCATTTCTTCGGCCAAGGGAAGATCCGCAACAACCTGCGCATAAGAGTCTTGTATCCGTCGCTGCCTCTCCCGCTCCCTCTCCCGCTTTTCAGCAGTTTCGCCTGCTTGAATCCTCGCCCAGGTCTTTCGGTGTTCGTCTCGAAACTGAGTCAGCAACCGCAAGTCTTCATCCAGTTCCCGCAACTGTGCCTTCATGCTGACGCCGGGGCTGCGGACGAAGACCGATTTGAGACTCGTTTCCCCTATGACAGCACGTCGACCCTCGCCAATGACCTCTTCAAGGACGATGCTGCTCGACGCAAGCCTGCCCCGCATTTCCAGCCATGATTCGGAAACCTTTCCGGCCGCCTCCAGTTCTTCGGCCCCTGTAAAGAGCTTGAAATCGGAAGCCTGCTTATAGTAAACGTCTGTTGCGTTCATGGTCGCGTTTTCTTTTGCCGTGTCTCGATGTTGTAATTTATTGTTCCTGATATCAAAGCATATATCAGACGATACTATATGTCAAGACACGTTTCAAAATTTTGGACGACAGTCCGGAAGGAAACGGCGCGGGTCCGGCGACTTGAAACGAAAGGGGGATTGGGGGCATCCTAATGAGGGAGCGAGTGGACTCAAGGGCATTGACTGAATTAGGAATCGAGGAACAGGCTTTATGGTCTCGTTAACGGAAAACGCAGTGTCAAAGGTAAAGAATGTGATCGCATCCCAGCCGGCTGAGAAGACGATCTCGGGAATTCGAATCGCGGTGATCGGCGGAGGGTGCTCGGGCTTCCAATACGCGATGAATTTGGAGAGTCAGGCGCGCCCTGACGATAAGGTCCTGGACTTTGGCGGACTGAACGTGTTCGTCGACGAACAGAGCCTTCTGTACCTCGACGGGACCGAGATCGATTACGTGGAGACGCTCCACGGCGCCGGATTCAAGTTCAACAACCCTAACGTGAAGGGAACCTGCGGCTGCGGCGAGTCGTTTCAAGCGTAGGATTTCTGCGAGAAGGCTCTTGTTTCGGAGCCAGTCGTCGCCGAAGTTCCAGTCGAGAAACGGCTCCATGCGCCCTTCCCAGCGCGGGACGAAATTCCAACCTTCACATCTTGAGAAGTCTGCGGAGGCCTGCCCCTATCGAAGCGGTTATTCCGCCGGCGCCTTTCCCCCGTCTCTCCGGTAGTTAACCCGCATTTCTCAAACCCCGCCGTCGCGAGGGGCGTGGAGACAAGGCGTGCGACGAAGGCCCCCGCAGTAGACGCGCCCCTATGCGGCGCCGCAGCAGAAGGAGTTGGAGAAATGCGGGTTAAAAGGTTGCGACTCGGACTTGAAGCCTCCCTGAGATTTTAGAACGGGCGTCTCTCGAACTCCGCGAGCGCCCGTGAGCTTTCGGGAGATTCGTCCGGCCGGTGTTAATCATTTCGACGGAGCCTTTTGCTGTCCGGCGCGCGCATTCGGACGTCGAGATGCGCCCCCAACCTCACCGGCCCTGAAAAGGGGGATAGAATGGTGACCCGGATTCACGCAATCGTCATGGAGGTTTCATGAAGCAACTGTTGATCCTGACCCTTTTTCTATCCGCTCAGCTCCAGCTGACGGCCCGCACCGCTCCGTTTCTGTCAGAGACCGAGTATCAATGGCTCTCAAACGAGATCTCAGGCGACGCCGCCTACGAGCACATTCGTTTTTTCACCCGGTTTCATCGACCTCAGGGGGGATCTCCCGGCCTGATGGCGGCGGCGCGCTACGTGGAGGAACGTGCCAAGGTCTACGGTCTGGACGACGTGCGACTGATTCGGCAGCCCTACGACCGTCCGCCTTGGGTAAGCCGCAAGGGTGAACTCTGGTTGACCAAACCGGTTTTGCAGAGGCTGGCTTCCACCGAGCAGGTGCAGATTCATCTGGCCGACTACTCCCGGAGCGCGCAGATCGAGGAGGCGAAGATCGTTTACGTCGGGGAGGGGGTCTCAGCGGAGGACTATCAGGGACGGGAGGTCGCCGGCGCAATCGTTCTCGCCTACGGCGCCAAACGGGAGGTCATGCAGGAGGCCGTGTGGGAGCGAGGGGCGCTGGGCATCATCGGTTTTCCCGATCCGAAGGCGCCCGAATATCCGGTAAATTCTTTGAGTCGTCCCGACCAGATCCACTGGACCAGGATCCCGCTCGAAAGTTCTGCGGGGCAGCCCGGAACTTTCGCGTTTCAAATCTCTGCGCGCCAGGGAGTCGAGCTGAGGAATCTGCTGCATGCGCATTCGGAAGTCACAGCTTCGGTCGATATTGAGGCCGAATTCGGAGAGGAGCCCTGGCAGGTCATGGTGGAAGCGTTCATTCGAGGAACGGAGGTTGACGACCAGGACATCGTGCTGACGGCGCACCTGCAGGAGGAGAAGTTTTCAGCTAACGACGACGCCAGCGGGTGCGCCAGCATGCTGGAGATCGCGCGTACGCTCAGTCGATTGATTCGAGAGGGCAGGATCGCACAGCCGCGACGCAACATCCGGTTCTGGTGGGTCACCGAAATCAGCAGCCAGAGAAGGTACTTCGCCGATCACCCGGAGGCGCACCGCTCGATGTGGGTCAGCATCAACCAGGACATGGTCGGCGCCGATCAGGCCTTGGACGTGATGCGGGTGCAAAACGTCACTCGGCTGCCATTTTCTCGCTTTCATTTTCTCAACGACGTGACCGAAGCGCTTGTCGAATTCGTCCGCGACGGAAACACGGCCAGCCTGGCGGCGATTCAGGCCGGCGGATCGAGCTTGTATCCGCGGCCGATCCTTTCCCGTCTCGGTTCGCGCCACCGCTACAACGCAAGGATGATTCCTTTTCACAACAGCACGGACCACATGACGTTCAACGAGGCGCCTATCGGCGTCCCGGCGCTGACGTTCACGAACTGGCCCGACAACTTCATTCACACCAGCGACGACGATCTTTGGAACATCGATCGAACCCAGCTGCAGCGGAACGCTTTTGCAGTCGCCGCCATCGCTTGGACGATGGCTAACGCCAAAGCCGCCGGCGTGGCCGAGATCGTCGCCGAAATCCAGAGTAGGGCGCGGGCGCGGCTGGCGGAGGATTTCGGTCTGGCAGCCCACTGGATCAGAGAGGATCGGGCCCTTTACGGGCGGGCGCGCAATCAACTCGATGAGGCGCTTTCCAGGGAGCTTCGGCTGGCGGAGTCTCTCCGGGGAATCGATTCGGATCGATCCGTTGGACTGTGGGTCTCGCACCTGGCCAACGGCTTCGAAAGAGCGGCCAACGATCTTCGAGAGCAACTCGTTGAGTTTTATCGAACGCAACATGGCGGCGAGCCAGTGGAGCCTGAATTGTCGGAAGCTGAACGGGAGCTGGCTGGATGGCGCCCTGAACTGGCAGCGGGACCGAGCGAGTTTCTGCAGGGGAGGCGAGGAGCGGAGTCGGCGGCGGGCCTGCATCCCCTGATGGCGTTCGAGGTTTTGAATTTCATCGACGGGCGACGCAGCGGACTGGAGATCTTTCAGGCGGTTTCCGCGCAGGCCCTGCGGGCCGGCGTGCTGTATTACGGGGTCGTTGAAGCGGCTGCGGTGCGCCGCTACCTGACAAACCTGGAGGAGGGCGGGTTGGTTCGCATTGAGCGGCGTTGACGCAGCGCGGAGCGGCTTCGGGGCGCTGGGGAGGAAGCGGGTCCAAGCGAGCGCACACAAGCCGTCCAGGGAGAATCCCACGGAAGGGCGGATGAAACATTCGTCCATTTAAGGTATCTTTTTTAAGAGACTTCAGGTCGGAACGGAAAGGGCATCAAAGGTCGATGGGCATAGGCGGCTATACGATGAAGAGAATTGGATTGGCGCTGATTGTGTTGGCGTTGCTTGCGGGGCACCCGCTTTCCGGGCAGGAAAGACAACGGGCGGAGCGCGAGGAGGCGATCGACTATTTCGAAAAGTGGCTGAAGGAAGACGTCGTTTACATCATCAGCGAAGAGGAGAAAAACGTCTTTCAGAGATTGACCACAGCCGAAGAAAAAGAACAGTTCATCGAGCAGTTCTGGTTTCGGCGCGACCCCGACCCGCGGTCGCACGCCAATGAATTCAAGGAAGAGCATTACCGCCGCATAGCTTATGCGAACGAGCGGTTCGCCAGCGGCATTCCGGGATGGCTGACCGATCGGGGAAGGATTTACATCCTTCACGGACCTCCCGCTGAAATCGAATCCCGTCCTTCCGGAGGCATGTACATGCGGCAGATGCACGAGGGCGGGGGAACCACCAGCACTTTTCCGTTTGAGGTCTGGCGGTACCGCCACATTGAAGGCGTCGGTTCCGATATCGAGCTGGAATTCGTGGATCCCACCATGAGCGGCGAATATCGCTTGGCGCGGCATCCGGACGAGAAAGACGCTCTTCTGTTCGTTCCCGGCGCCGGGTTGACGATGGCCGAGGAGATGGGGCTGGCCAGCAAGGCCGATCGACCCTTCTTTTCGCCGGGAAACCGGGCAAACTACCCGCTGATGCATCTGCGGGCCAAGGACAACCCGTTTGAACGTTACGAAACCTACACCCAGGTCCAGCGTCCCAGGCCCATCAAATACAACGACCTGAAGGAACTGATCGAAATCAACGTTTCCTTTGACAACCTGCCTTTTGAGACGCGCCAGGACTTCTTCCGGCTCAACGACGAACAGGTGCTGGTTCCAGTCACCCTGGAGCTTGAGAACAAGAATCTGACTTTTAAGCGTGAAGGGGACAGTCACGTGGCGCGAGTGGGCGTTTATGGGATGGTTACGAGTCTGACGAACCGCATCGTGGAGGAATTCGAGCACGATCTGGTGGCGGCGTACGCTGAGAATGAATTCGAAGCGGGGCTGCTGGGCAGATCGATCTACCAGAAGGTCATGCCGCTGGCCAGTCGCATGAGGTACAAGCTGGACCTGGTGGTCAAAGACCTGCACAGCGGCAAAGTGGGCACGGTTCGAACCGCAATCATTCCGCCGGTGTATGAGAGGGACCGGATTTCGGCCAGCGAAATCATCCTGGCAGGCCTGCTCGAGCCGGTCGAAGGGATTCCGTCGCACGATGAAATGTTTGTGATCGGGGACGTCAAGGTGCGTCCTGTCATCGAGAAGAGTTTTTCTCAGGGAGGGGTCTTCGGCATCTACCTGCACGTATACAACGTTGCTCTGGATCAGACCAGCTTTGAGCCGTCCCTCCGGATCGTCTACCGACTCTTTCGCGAAGGACAACCGGTAGCTGAAGTGGAGGATGTCTCCGGAGTGACGATTCAATACGCTTCTGCACAGCGCGTCGTTTTGGTCGAGCGCGTCAGCCTGGAGGGGATGGAGCCGGGCGCGTATCAACTGGAGGTCGAGGTGGAGGATCGCATCCAGTCGCAGACGGTTTCGCGCAGTCAGAGTTTTCGCGTCGAGGAGCGGACGCGTGCGATGGCCAGAAACTAGCGTCCTGAGTCACACGTTCGCGTCACGAAGAGAAGGGTGACGCGCCTTACTGCAGACGAACTTTTGACTCAGGAACGCTTGCAGGCCTGCTTCTCAGAGCTATTCCCGACATTTCACGGCTCATTGAAGATTTTTCTTCGCACAAAACGAAGTTCCAACGTTTTAGTTCCTAGAAAGGAGGACTTGAATGTTGGAAAAATGCATCACTTCGATTGCGAGCGATTCGGTGGAGGATTTGCGGGAGATCTTCGGAGACGACGCCGTTATCTCCCGGACCGGCCGCTTCAACCTGATTCATCTGGATCGCCCGACGCAAGAGGAAGTGGAACGGAGAACCGCCGAATTCGATCCGGACGAGTTTTTCGAAGACGATTGTCCGCTTTGCAGAATGCTGAAGGGCGAAGGGGGGAACATCGTTTACGATGAGTTCAACTGATGGATGAGAAGTGGAGAGCGCCGAACGGCGGCTGCGGAGTCGAGGGCGTCCGGAGTCTTTAGGCATCCTGACCCGGTGAGATGGCACGCAAAGACTTCGAGCATTGGATGTCGATAGCGTTGGAGGAGGCGGAAGCTGCTGCCTCCGAGGGCGAGGTGCCGGTCGGCGCAGTGATCGTGCTGGAGGGGAAGTTGCTGGCAAGGGAGCGAAATCGCTCCATCCAGCGTTCGGACCCGACCGCTCACGCGGAAATACTGGCTTTGCGGGCGGGGGCGAAACGAATCTCCAACTATCGACTTGAAGGCGCCGAAGTCTACTCCACCATCGAACCCTGTCCCATGTGCGCTGGAGCTCTGATCTGGGCGCGGGCGACCCGACTCATCTTCGGCGCCCGCGATGAAAAGGGAGGGGGAGTGGTGTCCAAGTTTCAGATCCTGGAGCCGGGCAAGTTGAATCATTGCGTCGAGGTGATCGAAGGCCCCGGCGCCGACCGGGCCCGGGAGATGCTCCAAAGCTTTTTCCGGAAACGAAGACAGCGCGGGTAAACGAGCGTCCCGGCGAAGACGGGCCGCCAGCGGAGAGCCGTCCTGCAATAGATCGCAGTGCCGGCCGTAAATCCGCCTGGCGCGGATTTCCAAACAGTCTGTCAGATGCGGATCCAGCCTTCCAGGTAGAGGCATGCTTGCCCCGACAGCAGCACTCGGGATCCGGCGACCGAGCAGCGAAGTTCGCCTCCCCGCGGAGAAACCTGTCGCGCAATCAGGTCGGTCTTTCCCAGCCGGGCGGCCCACAAAGGCGCCAGAATGCAGTGCGTGGAGCCGGTTACCGGGTCCTCGTCGACGCCGAAGCTCGGAACGAAGTACCGGGAGACGAAATCGCAGTCGAGGCCTGGAGCCGTCACCGCCAGCCCCTGGCCTTCCATGCCGGCCAGTCGGGCCAAGTCGGGTTTGAGGGAGCGCACGGTCTGTTCGTCGGGATAGACCGCCACGTAGTTGCCGGAGTCCTCGCTCTCGCCCGCGTACAAGTACTCGCTGGGCTGGACTTGGAGCGACTGGACCAGCCGCTCGGGCGGTTCAACCGGGCGAGAGTTCAGCAGGGGGAAGTCCAGTTGAATCCAGGAGTCCCGTTTCGTAGCGGTGAGGCGGCCCGACAGCGTGTCGAACTGGATGGCGGCGCTGGGTTCACCTAAACGTTCCCAAAGAACGAAGGCGGTCGCAAGCGTGGCGTGTCCGCACAACCGGACCTCGCACGCCGGAGTAAACCAGCGCAGCCGGTAGCGTCCGTCGCCTCCGATAAAGAACGCCGTTTCGGAGAGGTTGTTTTCGGCCGCGATTGCCTGCATCAGGGCATCCGGAAGCCAGCCCGCCAGGGGGCAGACGGCGGCGGGATTCCCCTGAAATAGTCGGCTCGTGAACGCATCCACCTGAAACAACTTGAGCTTCCCATTCTCCAGGTCGGGGCCGGAATCCGATTGAGGCATGCGTCAATCTCCCCCTTCACGGCCGAAGTCAGGTCGAATGCTCGGACTGGACCGCGATCCGCGAATTCGGATGGGGATGACGGTCCCGCTTTCGCCTCTGCGCAAGATGGACCCGAGCGCGTCCAGTACTCGCCCCAGTTCCGGAGGCGCCATTTCCGCAAGCGACCTCTCAAAGGCCACGGTTCCTCGAAAATCCATGTGCTCGTCCGGAAACGAGTAGGCGCCGGCCAGGTCGAGTTTCATTCCCGGAATCTCGAATGCCAGGCGATCGAAGTCGATGCGGCTCCCCTCCATCCGAAAGGAGCCGGATAGGTTTGAAAATGCGCTGGAGCCTTCCTGACGGTCGACTTCGCTTCTTTGGCCGATGCGGCTCAACTGCTCCAAGGTCTTCTGGAGATCCGTGCTGGTGAATTCGCCGCGGGGGATCTGAAAGCTGCCCTCCGATTGCAGCCGTTGAAGCGCCGGAGCCGAGCCGGCGGGGATGCGAATGTTGGCATCCAGCGTCATGTCGCCGATCATGGCAGGCCGTTCCTCGCCCTTGGTCAGCAGAAGGAAGTCCTCCACCCGTGCGGAATCGCTGACCGTCTTCAGGTCGGTCTGCGTCCCCTGGGCATCCGGGGAAGGGCCGACGCGCCCGGTAGTGCGCAACGTGGAGCCGCTGAATCGGGAGACGATTTCCTCCAGAAGCGTTTCCTCGTCCCGGCGGCGAATCCGGTAATTCACCTCCAGGATCACGGGGCCGCCTTTGTCCTGAATTGCGAAATCCGGTACGTCGGCAGTCCCTTCGATCTGCATTTCCCGGACGCTCCCATCGAACTCTCCTGACGCATTCAGCATTCCTTCGACTGCGCCGATGGCGGAAATATCGGCCTCTCGAAGCGAGTAAGCGCCGGAAAGCGGCGTTTCTACGGGATGCTGGAAATTCCAGGGGCCGAACCTTCCCTCGATTTTCAAGTCGCCTTTCAAGCGTTCAAAGGAGAGCGAAGCGGAATAGGGGACGGATTCGTCCAGCGAAAACTCGGTGAATTGAATTTCATTGATCCGGAACTCCTCCGGGCCCCCCTGCTGGTCTGCCGTCTCGATCGATATGAATGCGTTTTGGATCAGAATTCGATCGACCGCCAGCGGGGAAGCGGCTGGGGCGGAACCTTCAGCGGAGGGCTTTCGGTTCGAAGCTTCGGGTGCATTCTGACGGCTGATCCGGATTTCAAGGTCTGAGAATCGAATCTCGCGCAGCCGCCGCGGCTTTTGAAGGATGCCCGAAAATGAGAAGGAGATTTCAAATTCCCGCGCAGTCGCCAATGGCTCCAGCCGAGAAGCGTCGGCCACGGTCAGGCCGGCGCCTTGAAAGCGGGGAAAGGGCAGAAGCCTCCAGCTGAAGCTTTCCAGTTCGACTTCATGCCCGGTCTTTTCTGTGAGAAACGCCTCTACCTCGTGTTGCAGCCGAGGGGTAAGGTAAGCGGTCAGACCCGCCGCTGCAGCCAACAGGGCCAAAATCAGCCCAGCGCCAATTGCGATCAGTTTTTTAAACATGAGCTCGCCTCGATCGGGACCGGAACCGGGCGCCCCGGATCCCGACTGCGTATTGTATGAGAAACGGTCAAGCGGTGCAGGGCAGCCCTGAACCGGACCATTTGTTGGGTTTTACAGATGGGACCGGATTACTCGGGGGTCTCACGTTCCAGTCCAACTACTTTCAGGTCCTGGCTTCGAATGTAGACGCGGACTGGAAGGCGCCAGTTTTGGCGTTCAGGCGATTCGGTGGAAATCGAAACCATCCAGTAAGCGGCCTTCCGGTCGGGCAGGGGGATTGAGGCGAGCGAGGCCGTAGAGTTGGAACCGAATGAAACGGTCGTTTCGGACTGGTTGTCAAACTCGTACCACTGATAACGATAAGAGGCCTTCTGCGACAAGCCGGCGGCAATTCCGAAATTCTGAAATTCAAGGCGGCCTGTATCGGCGTCGACTCGAAAATCGTCCAGCGGATTCAACACATCGAAATAGTAGCGTAGAATCTTGTCCCTCCGCTGAATGAGAGTCCTTGCGAGATAGTCCTCCGTCGCCGGATTCAGATACTGACCCGTCCCAACCGTCGCGCGCACCATTTCGTCGGAAAAGTCGAAAACGATCCGGGCGGCCCAGAAAGCGTCTTCGAGCAGCATCCGGTCCAGAGCCGGAACCGGATATTCCGTTTTCCATTCGTGCGGGTGGAAGAACTCGGCCTCGAAGTTGCCGACCGCCGGGTCGGAGGGATAAGCCACTCTTCGCCAGGGCTGCTCCCATAGTCCTAAAGTTAGAGCGGATTTGACGACCGGCTTCCATTCCAGCATAAACTCACTGCCCGCTCTCGGGTTTTGCGGGCCGGTGGTGCCGCTTCCCAGGCAGGATCCGAAGTCCAACAGATTGTGGCGGATGTAGCCGCCCCCTTCGGTCTCTATATACATGTCCAGAGTGTTCATGGCGCGAAGGTCGTCGTGATTCAGCCAGGCGGAAAACACGCGCAGCCCGCGCAACTCTCTTCGGTCTTCATGGCGAAAGATGTCGTTCGGATCGTCCGAGCGGGTCCCGTAGAACCGAAAAGGGCCGATAGGAGTCCCTTCCAGGAATTTGCTGGCCATGGCCTGCAGCTCCCCGCCCGGGCCTCGCGGAAGCTGCAGCAGCAATGAAGCGAGGTCTTCCTCGGAAAACGGCCGCAGGCGGCCGAATTCGGTAACCTTGGCTTGCGGGGAAATCTGAAGATCGTGTGGGTAAAAGTGAGTCAGGTAGTTCTCCGGCACGTTGTACCCGAAAGCGTGAAAGAATTTCGTGGCCACGACCTCTGTAGAAGTCGCCAATTGATAGTGTCCGAGAGGGTCGAATTTCATGATGTACACGTCGTCCCGGGAGTCCCGAATCCAGAATCCGGGGGAGCGGCCTTCATCCTTGACCGAGATGATCCGAAAGGGCCTGCGCGGCCCGTCGCTTCGGTTGGGACCGCGTATCAGTTCCTCGACGGACATGGGCTTCCGCCCCATTCGATTGGTGAACCAGCTCGAGTCCGGAACCTTGCCCAGAGTATTGACGTTAGCTGACGGAACGATCTCCCCGCGGGGCCGCCAGTGAAACGTGTTCAACAGAAAGTTTGCGACCTGGCTGTACCGGGTTCTGGCCGGTTTCGGAATCGGCTGCTGGTCCGGGTCCTTCCACAAGGGGTCGTCCGGCAGAAACCGCTCGGCCAGTAGAGGGGGGGACGCCAGGCATAGCGCGGCGATCAGGGCGAGCCGCAAAATGGGACGGGATGCTTTTGAAAGCTTCATGCTGGCGGCCGACTAAAAGGACGGTCCGAAAATGAACTGCACGCGAGTCGCTTCGGGACTTCTGGCGACCTCGACCCGAAAGAAGACGACGTCTGGCGATTTGAATCGAAGGGCCAGACCGACGCTCTTTTTCAGATGCCGAATCCGGATCGGCTCTTCAGCTGAGTACACCCGGCCTGTATCGTAAAAGGCGGCGCTTTCGACGGTGGGGTGAATCTCCCAGCGATACTCGGCGGACAGGTGCATCAGCTTTTCTCCCCGAAAGCGAAAATTCTGGAATCCCCGCAGGGTATTCGGGCCACCCAGAGTCTGCTGCAGGTAGAAAGGAACCGAGGCGCCGCCGTCGGTCCGATCCGATGATGCGAATAGCCGCACAGCCAGCACGCGTCCTTCAGATCCCAAGGGAAGATAGCCCCGCGCGTCCGCCTGCAGACGGTGAAATCGATAGCGATTCCCGCGAAGGGGATCGAAGCGAGTTGCCGACACGCCCGCGAAAAAGCCCCGCCGCGGGTCGCCGGCGCGGTCTCGCAGATCGATCAAAACTGTCGAAGCCAGTCGAAAGAAATCAGGCTGGCCATCGAAGTCTACGGCCGGGTCGTCCGAAAACGCAAGTTCGGCATTGATAAATCGGGGATCGCCGCCGGCCCCGACTTCAGGCTGAAAAAAGCTTGCGCTGCCGGCGAGGGTCAGCCATTTGCGGTGGGAAATCCCGAAAACCGCGTCGTAAGACGCCTGGCGAAACGAATAGTCGGAGCGGGCGCCTTTTGCCGTATCGTTTCCCAGGCCGAAGAACTCCTCGCGCGGAAAATGCCGGTAGCTTACGTCCAGGTATGAGAAGAATGCTGTTCGCTGGCGCTGCACTTCCGGAGGAGGCGGGCCGAAAATGCTGTAAGGGAACAGCTTCATTTTGCCGAATCGAAAATTGAAGTATTGATAGTTCCGCAAGGAGGCCGCCGCCAATATTTCGAGATCCAGGTCCTTTCCGGCAAACTTGGGATCCCGGTAGCGCGGACCCAATGATAGGCCGGAATTCGTCCGGATCCGGCCGGCCTGAAGCGTCAATAGATCTCTGTAATTGACTCCCGGGAATGCGAACAAGGGATTTGAAGTCATTCCCAAAAAGGCGTGCGCCAAGGTCGCCTCCGCGGTCGGTGTGGCGGCTTCCACCGCTTCCTCGGCACGCCGAATCGCCCGCTCGAGGGGGTGGGCCGTCCACGGCTCGATGCGGTCCATCCGCTCCCTCCGTTGGCGGATGAGCCGCTCCTCGCGCGTTTCCGGAAGGTCCTCATCTGCTTGCTCGTTCGCCTGCCCGAGGGGATTTCCGATCGGCGGTTGGAGAGCTTCCGAGGAGCGGCTTTTTCGATCCGACCGTTCCCCGGCATCGAGCGGTTTTGGAGCGCCGAATGAAAAGCCTGCGCCCAGGGCGGTCAGAAGGAATCCGCCGATGAGAATCGCTTCAATGCGCACCGGAACGAAGCGCCAATTGCAAAAGAATCTGTCGATCACGCTCGCTTTTAGACTCACCTGCCTCTATTTCAGTTTACAAGATCGGCCACCGGTCAGCTCCGAAACGGGGCGACCTGCGGCGCCTTCTGGTGATTGCCGGCAGACCGAATTCGACTCTTTTCCGACACGCCGGCTGACGCGGAGCGCGGTTTACCGCGGGGAGACCCCGAGCGGGCCCTGTCTGGAATCGCTTCCAACATCTTCCCGGTAGCGCCCGAACCACTCCAGGATCCCCGCCACTTTCGCCATCAACTGACTAGGACGGCGGGCGATATTATGTGCGGCGCCCGGGACGCGGAACAAAGCGGTATCGACGCCGCGAAGCTTCAAAGCCTGGTAATACTGTTCGGTTTCAGACATCGGCGTGCGAAAGTCTTCTTCCCCCGTCAGCAACATCGTCGGCGTCGTCACGTTGCCGACCAGAGAAAGGGGGCTCCGCCGGAAGTAATGTTCGGGAGCTTCCCAGGGAAGGCCGGGGAACCAGTACTTGTAAAAGAAATTGTACATATCGGCAGTCAACGCAAAGCTGGTCCAGTTGATCACCGGCTTGGCGGCAACGGCCGCCCGGAAGCGATTCGTCTTTCCGACGATCCAGGCGGTCAGCACGCCGCCTCCGCTGCCTCCGGTAACGAACAGCTGATCCGGATCGACGTAGCCCTTAGCCAGCAGCGCATCGACGCCTGAAATAAGGTCGTCGTAGTCCTGGCCGGGATAATTGTGGTGAATCAGATTCCCGAACTCCTCGCCGTAACTGGTGCTTCCCCTCGGGTTCGCAAAAAGAACAACGTAGCCGGCGGCGGCGAAAAGCTGAATCTCGGCGGAAAAACGGTTTCCGTAGTTGGCGAACGGTCCCCCGTGAATCTCCAGAATCATCGGGTACTTCCGGCTCGGATCGAAATCTGGAGGCTTGGCGATCCATCCCTGGATCCGCCGTCCGTCATACGATGACTCGTACCACATTTCCTCCACTTCGCCCATCCGTCTCTGTTCGATCAGATCCTCATTCAGGCGGGTCAGCCTGCGAATCTCCGAGGAGCCGCGGCTGCCGGAGGCCAGATCGGCAGGGAAATGCGCCCCCGTCAGCGTGAAGACGAAGCGGCCGGCCGCCGCCGAAAATGCGCCGCTGGCGTATGGGCGTCCCAAAGTCGTTCCTCCGACATGGGAGGCCAGCGTTTGAAGGTCTCCTTCCAGAGGCATCCAGGCGAGTTTGGTCTCTCCCAGGTCGTCGTAAAGAAAATATATGCCCCGGCCCTGCTCGTCCCAATGAGGCTGCCTCGCGTCACGGTCGAGACTCTCTGTCAAAACGCGGCTGTTGCCCCCGTCCCGATCCATCACGTAAAGACGGGTGACCTGATAGCCCTGGTAGCGATCGTCGAATCCGAGGTAGGCGATCCGCCTGCCGTCGGGGGAGACTGCCGGGCTGCCGTTCGGTCCGTATCGGTCGGTTAAAGCTCGGACGCGACCGTCGGCGACGCGAATCTCATAAATCTCGCTGTTGCGCGGCTGGCTCTCGGCGTTCTCATGACGATTCGCTGAGATGAGCAAGTGACTTCCGTCCGGCGACCAGACCGGCTGTCCGCCGTGGTCAAAAGGACCCGAGGTCAATTGTCTGGGAGTCCCCCCTTCCGCTGAAACGACGAACAAGTGGACGAATCCCTCTTTCAGAAATCCGCTCCCGTCTGATCGGTAAAGCATTCGTTCGATCACTTTTGGCGGATCGGCCCAATCGGCCGCTTCGGGCTTGGGCGGCAGCGAAACGAACGGCTTTCGGGATTCGGGAACCCTGGACGTAAAGGCGATCCTGCGGCCGTCGGGTGACCATGCCAGGTCCTGGACGGCTTCGGTCAGATTTGTGATGGCTCCCGAGTCGCCGCTGTCCATCCATCGCACGTGTATCTGTGGCACGCCATCGCCGGAAACGACGTAGGCCAGTCTGTCGCCGTCCGGCGACCAACGTGGAGACCGATGGGACAGCCTTCCAGACGTCAAAGGACGATGTCCGCCTCCTTCGAAGTCGACGATCCAAAGATTTGATCTTGGTTCGTCGGTTAAAATGTCCATAAAGTTTCGAACGTATACGATCCGTCCGCCATCCGGAGAAATCTGCGGATCGCCGGCAAACTCCAGCTCGAATACATCGGTCAGTTCGAAAGATCGAACGGGCGAAGCGTTCGTCGCGCCGATGGCCAACAGCGCGGCGAGGAATGCGCCCGAGACGGCCCCCTTTTTATTCCATCGCATGAAAGTTTCTCCTGCAAACTCTAGTGTCCTGAGTCAAAAGTCCGTCTACAGTCGGGCGGCGCTGCATCCCGGCGGGCTGGGTTGCTCGTCGCGCAGATATTCCCGACATGCTTGCTCCTGGCGCCTTGCCGGCCGCGCCCATCACCGGCACTTTATGTGACGCAGACCTTTGAATCAGAACACTAGAACGGCTTGTAATGAGCGAAATAGGCCGACAGCGCGGCCAGAGCGAAAGCGACCCAGAACAGCACCTTGCCCGACTCCGGTTTTCGATTGCTGATGAAGATCATTGCGCCCAGCGCCATCCAAATCAGGATCTTGAGCAGCAGCCAGCCCTCGAAGCCCACGCCCAGGCGAGCCATCAGGCCGAATCCGGCCACCAGCACCAGAATCATTCCGATGCCGTTCAGAGCGGCCGAGTATGCGCGCCAAGCGGCCCCTTCCTTGCCCAAGGCATTGGAAACGAACAGAGATCCGAGCGAAAGCATCACCAGCAGAACCCCTGCCAGGTGCGCCACTTTGTAGGCCGAGTACGAAATCATCAACCATTTCCTTTCCGCCGATCCAGCCCGAACCGGGCCGTCGGGAGGCTTGCCAGACGTTTCCTGTAAACTTGGATGAGGCGCAGACGTTAAGTCGCCTTGAAGGTTTCCCCTCGGACCTCAAACAACGCCCCTTCCGCGGGGGCCGCAATTTGAGAAAATATCACATGTCCGGAACGAAAGCGGAGACGGGCCCGTCTGTCCCCAGGGGCGCCGAGGACCGTTCTACCGCCAGCGCTCGTAAACTCGAATCATGAAAAAAAGCAAGATCGATCCCGCCACGTAGCCGCCCAGAACGTCACTGGGCCAGTGGGCCCCTTCAAATACCCGGGAAACGCCCGAGAATGCGATCGTCAGCGGAAGAATGGTCAGCGCCGCCGCATATGCCGGACCCTGGAACAATTCTCGATTCTTCCACAACAGGTACAGCAAGAAGCCGCAGAACTGCACGTAAAAGACCACGTGGCCTGAAGGGAAGCTTTCGTTCGGGTAGGCGACCAGTATTTCCAGCAGTTCCGGGTCGGGCCGCGGGCGATCGACCAGGATCTTGATCGAGCGGTTGATCAGGGCTCCTACGCCTACGCCTGCCATGCAGACGACGCCTTCCTTAGTCTTCTTGCGGAGAGTCAGTATCGCGCCCGTCGCTCCGACCAGCAGGTAGGGCCACCAACGAGCTCCTACGAGCGAAATGAAATGCATCAACGGACCGAAAAGAGGAAGCTCCACCGACTGAATCCAGGCTGCCAGGGGGGGGTCCCACCAGAAGAAGTCCTGTCCTGAGGCTGCCACGCCCATCAGGATCAGCAGCAGCAGCAGCAGCCAGGCACCGATCCACCAATGCGTCCCCTGCCACAGACTTTTTGCCGATTTTACTTTCACTGCCGCTTCAGTTTTCCGAATCGAGTCGATCCCCTGCAACTCTGTTTTGACCAGGGTGGCCGCGGCTAGGATCCGAGCTGTTTCTGAATGAAAGAATCGATCAGATCTTCCAGTACGCTCAGCGGCACGGGTCCGTTCAGCAGAACCTCGTCGTGAAACTGGCGTACGTCGAAGTTCGGACCGAGCGCTTCCTCCGCCCTTCGTCTCAGCTCTCGGATCTTGAGCTCTCCCATCTTGTAGGCCAGCGCCTGGCCCGGCCATGAAATGTAGCGATCGGTCTCGGTCGTGCACTCGTGCAGAGACAGAGCGGTGTTGGAAGCCAGATAATCGATGGACTGGCTGCGCGTCCAGCCCTGCATGTGGATTCCAGTGTCGACGACCAGACGGCAGGCGCGCCACATTTCGTAGGTGAGACGGCCGAAGTCTTCGAAAGGCGTCTTGTAGATCCCGGCTTCGATTCCCAGAAACTCCGCATACAGGCCCCATCCCTCTCCGAAGGCCGTCACCGAAGAGAATCTGCGAAAATCGGGGAGATCCTCGAGTTCGTGCAGCAGCGCGTATTGCAGGTGATGGCCCGGAACGGCTTCGTGCAAAGTCAGCGCCGGCAGCGTGTACAGCGTCCGGCTGGGGAGATTGTAAGTGTTGACCCAGTAGATCCCGGGACGAGTGCCGCCCACTGGCGCCGAAACGTATCGCCCGGTGGTGTAATTCGGCGCCAGATGATCGGGGACGGCCTCGACCGTATAGGGAAGTCGCGGCAAGGTACGAAACAACGCCGGAAGCTTCCCGTCCATTTCCTTTGCAATCCACGCCGCCCGCATCAGCAGCTCCTCCGGGGTTTCTGCAAAAAACTGGGGATCCGAGCGCAGATGATCGAGAAATTCTCGGAACCCGCCTTGGAATTGAACTTCGGAGATGACCGCCTCCATCTCTGAGCGAATTCTCTCGACTTCCTGCAGGCCGACCTGGTGAATCCGATCGGCGGACAGATCCAGCGTCGTGTGCTGCCGGACCAGCCACTCGTAATATTCGCGGCCGGAGGGGAGCTCTGACGCTCCCAGAGTCTCGCGACAGGCCGGGATGTACTCGCCCGCCATAAACGCGGCGAAATCTCGATAGGCCGGAACGACCGAATCGCGAATCGCCGCGATCCCCTCCTCCCGCAGCCGCTCCCGGTCCGCATTGGAAATTGCGGCTGGAAAGCTGTCGAAGGGCGCGAAGAAGACGCTGCGCTCAGGATCCGAGGCGATGTGCCCGGTGATGGTGGCTTCGATTCCATGGGTGACCGCCGTCGGAAGCGTTCGCCCCTCCTGGATTCCGAGCCGCATCAGCGTCGTGTGCTCCTCGAAGTAGCGGGGGATTTGGCGAAGGCGGCTCAAATAGTTCTCATAATCCTGAAGATCCCGGAGCGGCGCCTCGTTGGGAAGCCGTGTGATGCTGGAATGGAATCCCGAGTCGGAGTTGATGGGGATCTGAAACTCGCGAAACTCGAAGCTCCGAAGACGACTTTCCATCCGCTCCCGAAACATGGCGTAGCTGACCCGATCGCTGGGATTCAGAAGGTTCGGATCGATGCGCTCCAATTCCTCCAAAAAACTTTGTGCGCTTTCAGCCCTTCGCTGAAGGTCGCTCAGCCCCATCGAGGGCAGCCGGTCGTTGTAGCGATGGACTCCCACAGATGTGGCCAGTAGAGGGTTCTCCTGAAGCCGCAGACCCCACTCGCGTTCGAAAAGCGCGTGAAGCGACTGAGCGGGATCGCTGCGAGCGCAGGCCGGCGCCAGAAGCAGAAAAAGGATGAACCATGGCGTTCGATGAATTGTCCGCATGGGCCCTATTGTCTCGAAAATCCTTCCGGAGGGAAATCGAGTCATGTGCGAAACATAGGGGAGGGTTCCCATCCGGCCTTCTTCTCGCTGCGGAGCAAGTC
>CAZAEY010000026.1:0-31199 GCA_964484155.1 uncultured Acidobacteriota bacterium | reverse complement strand
TGCTGCCAGACGCCGAGGCGAAGGCGGCCGTCCTGAATGGGAACTGTTAGCAGCCCGTGGTAAAAGTCCTGATGGGTCGTGCAACAGGGATTTGCGGTCGGCCGGCAAGGCGCGAGGAGGAAGGCGATGCCGTAGCATCGTCGACGACGAGCAACGCAGTCCGGGGGCCGCAAACCCCTGTTGCCCGGAGGGTTGCGGGCGGCGCAGGCCCGTCTCGGTCGTTGCGGCTCCTTGACGATGCAATGGCATCGCCTGCGTCGCCGCGCCTACGATCCGGGCCTGCGGCGCCCGCAACACGACCCATCAGGACTTTTACCACGGGCTGCTTGGGAAGGCTTCAACAGGGAAGCTCGGACATGCGAGAAGCCGTTGCCGTCGCGCCACGTCTCTTCATGGTGATAGTCGAGAGTAGGCGGCGCCAATTTGTCGAACAGCTCCTCCAGATCCTTGACCAGCCCAGGCTCGTATTCGACGGTCGTGATTCCGCCGGTTGCGCCGACTACGAAGATCAGGGCCTGCCCGTTGACCAATCCGGTTTGAGCCAGAGCCGTTGCGACCGCCTCGGTCACGTCGATGACGTGGCAAAAGCCTCGAGTTTCCAATTGCAGGGTTTCGTTGACGATTTTCAATTGCGTTCCTTTCCGCGTTCAGGAATCCGGGTCCCTTTCCATTCGAAGTGATCCGAACGCTTTCTTCCGGAGCGCGGTTGACACATCGGGCAGAAATGCGTCCCTCGCTGGCCCACCACGATCTTTTTCAGCTCGGAGCCGCAACAACGACATGCCTGCCCCTGTCGACCGTAGACGAACAGCTCCTCCTGGTGGCGGCCCCGTCTGCCGTCGCTGTCGATGTAATCCCTGAAGGTCGTGCCACCAAAGCGAATACCTTTTTCCAAAACCAGTTCAATGGCGCCAAAGAGCGCTTCCTTTTCCCACATTCGAACGTGGTGGATTCTTCGCGCCGGATGGATGCCAGCAACGAACAGGGCTTCGTCCGCGTATATGTTTCCGACTCCGGCGACTACCGACTGGTCCAGCAGGACAGCCTTGACGAACGCCCTGCGCCCACTGAGCTTTTCCAGAAATGCCGGAAGGCGAAACTGGCCGGAAAACGGTTCCAGACCGAGCTTTGAAAAAAACTCCGCCAATCCCCGCTCACCTTCCGGGACGAGAAACACCTTACCGAATTTTCGAACGTCCCGGAATTGCAAGACCAGTCCATCCTCCAAAAAGACCCGCAGATGAGTGTGCCGATCGGGGGGGTGCTGACGAGATTGCTGCAATCCAGTGGCTTCGTGTCTGAAAAAGCCGGAAGCGTCCGACTTTGAAGGATCCCGCAACGTCAACTGGCCGGTCATTCCCAGGTGAAAGACGACGGAAAAGTCTGAAAATCTGAAAATCAAATACTTTCCACGCCGGTTGAGACCGCGGATTCGCGCTCCGACCATCGAACTCCGGAGCCGTCGCGTCGAGACCTTCAATACCGCCCCGTTGCGGACGACGACTCGATCCACGCGTTGATTGGCCAACGCAGGCTCAAGAGTTTGGCGGATCGTTTCGACTTCAGGCAATTCCGGCATGCGCGGCTATTCTATTGCATTCCGCCTTGCAGCAGAATTGGCCGACTTGCTTTGCCCGACTCTTCCCAGTGCCCTCCGAATTTCCCATTCGAAATTGGCCGGATGGAAGGTCAACGGAAGAATCCAGCGCGACGCCAGAGGCGGTCGGCCAATTCGGGGTTTAGAATAGTCAACCCCCTGCTCGGACTTTTTCAGCCCAAAGGAAACCTGAATTGGGTAATTCTCAGGCAAGCTCCTCGCATCCGTGATTCCGAAGGCGGTTTTTACTCAAGGTTTTATCAGGTCGAGTCGCAATTGGCTGAAACGCGGCCTGCAGAACGGGTTTGCTGGATGATGCAATCATTTCCAGCGCCTCAAATGTGTGGGATCTGGTTCTAAGAAGCGTCTTGGCGCAAATTGGCGCTTTCCAGATGGCACCGATCTTGCTAGAATATTTAAATGCGGGAACCGAACGGACCCAGTTTGCTTAAAAGCTGAAGTTCGTAGGTTCTTCAGGCGGGCGGACACGATATGCGGGCATGTTATTCTCTATACCCTCTCTGTAGCCCCACAACAACGAGCCCTAGAGGTAACAAGCCAACCGCCTGAGCGCATGTCTCCCACCTCCGGGATCCATTGAGTTCGTGTCCTCTGGGGTCCCGGAGTAAAACCGGTCCGGTTCGCGGGCTGCATTCGTAGGGGTTATCTAAGGTCCAACCACACCGCCAGATTGGCGTCCTCGTCGATGATCGGATCGATATTGCCGGTCGGCGAGGCAATCAAAGTGGTGACGCCCGGCCCATGGCCGGCCACATTGCTGTAGCCGTGAGCCACGACCCCGATCGTTACCGCTCCCTTCCGGTAGACTCGACCGTAGCTGCTGTCCGCGTCCAAAATGGCGACAATGTCGCCGAAGCGGAGCGTTTCAAGTCCGTACTCAGCCACCACGGAAGCATCAAACATCTGAATGTCGTAGTCGCCCGAGTAAGTATGGCTCTGTCCGAGTCCCGATCCCATAATCTTTGATGGAACCGTGTGAGTCACGGGAACCCGCAGCCGACCGGCTTCATTGATTCCCATTCCGCGGCCCGTGAGCGCCTCCAGCAGACGGGGACTCATGTTCATGATTTTGATGCCGGAAAAATTGACGGCTCGCATTCCCTGCCCGTACGCCCGGATCTGAATTTTGTCACCGATCGCCAGCTGCTCGTAAACCTCGTCCGGAAACTCCACCATGACGTGTTCGACGCCGCCGTGCTTTCCGATGACAATTCCTTCGGCCCCCTTGGCTTCTCCGCTGATGACTCGCGCAGAATTGCCGACGCATGCCAGCACATTGAGAGCCCGGTTTTCCACGCTGTCGCCGCCGGCCGGGTGGCGCAAGCTGACCGCGGGCTCGACATGGTCGCCCGCTAGGCGGACGGCGGAATCGCCGACGCGAAAGTTGTAGGTGATGCTTCCCGTTCCAGGCAGGACGAAGAGTTCCCCGTCCGGCGAGACTCGATAGGGTGGATTCGCCTGACGCGCCGGAGCCACTTCTCCGATCACCGCCATTTCCACCAGCTCGTCAAGATTGACCCGCAACGGCTCGAACTGCTCGGCTGCCGCCTCTCCAATTGGCGTCCCGCCAAGCAATAATAGGGTCAGCATCAACATTCCGGGCAATTGAATTAATCGACTCATCAGCTCCTCCCTTCAGGATTGTCGAAGCACTAGCTCGAAACACAGACCTTGAGCGGATTCAGGTTCCGCGTTCCGCGTTCCGCGCTCTGCGCTCTGCATTTCCGAGTAATGGTCCATATCCAGAACCCGGATTTCAGAACGTAGAACCCAGCACCCAGAACCCAGAACGTATCACCCATCACCCAGCGCCAAGCAGCCCGTATCTTGACTGCAGGAGTCCGGATACGGGTTGTCAGCTTTACGCGGCCATCAGGAAATCTCGGCCGCGCTGAAATCCACGCGTCTGGAGAAAGCCTTCTATTTCCAATCTGGCGCCCCGACTGCCGACGTAGGACAAGAGGAATTGGGAACCGGGCGCGGGCAGGTTTTCGCGGTGCAGGACGGGTCTGCCTGTAATGCGACGACCCACTTTTCTGGGGTCGACATCCAGAAACGCTTCGATGCGGACTCCCAGTCGTTCCAGGAAAGCGGCTCGTCGACGGGCGGTGCGGCCGGCACCGATCAGCCAGACGCAAGGAAAATGCGGATTGTAGACCTTCAGCCACCGAAAGAGGTAATGGCTTTTGATCCGGTAGAAGTTTTCGACGGAATAGCGTGGATCCGTGCGCGACAGCCGTTGCGGAGGGTCGTTCCAAACCAGGAGGGCGTCGGGCAGCTTTTCCATTCGGACGCCGGCATCCATCCAGCGCAGCCAGAGCTCGTAATCCTCGGGAAAGTCGCCCTGCCGATAACCTCCGAATTTCTCGACCAGCTCTTTGCGAAACATCACGGACGGGTGGGCCAGAGGCGACTCCACGAAGCGATTCAGCGAGATATCGTCGCCCGACAGCAGTCGATTGGTCCAGCGCACGTAATCGGCGTATCCTTTTTGTTTGCGAGGATTTCCGCCGTAACGCACCCGGCAGGAAACGAGTCCGACCGCCGGATGCCGCTCCAGATGGGCGAGTTGGGCCTGCAGCCGGCCCGGCAGCGCAATATCATCAGCGTCCATGCGGGCGATGAAACGCCCACGCGCCTTCGCAATCCCGTTCTGGAGCGCTGAGACCAGTCCCTGAAAAGGCTGACGCCGCGTGCGCACCTTCGGATCTCGAGCCTGGAGTTCGTTCAACAGGCGCGGCGTGTCATCGGTCGAACCGTCGTCAATCAGAATCATTTCGAAATTCGACTGGGATTGCCCCAAAATGCTTCGGGCTGCCGCATTGATGGTTCGTTCACCGTTGCGCACGGGCAGGATCACTGTAATGAGAGGCTCATCAGGGATGCGGTTCATGCCGAAACAATGTTAGCAGCCGGCAGGCAAATCGTCCTTTAATCCGAAATTCGCATGGCCGGAGATCTTCGGCTGCAGAAATCGAAATCCCTCTCTTTCGAAACTCGCGGACAGAGAACTCCAGTCGGTGCGGGGGCCGGGCGCTCCGACGATCGAACCGCCCGATCCGCAGAACTTCGCGGCTGCGCCAAAATCTTCCGCCATCTGGATCATTCGCCGGTCGCGGGATGAGATTTTCCAATGCTTGCTGCGCAAGCGGAAATTTTCTCGCATCAGCTCTCTAAAGCCCTCGTGGTCGCCGCTGCTCAGGCAGTTTACGCCTTCTTTCGGCAATTCCCGCAGCCTTTGCGCGGTTTTACGGATTTCCGGATCGCCCGCCCTCCACTTCCAGTAGGCGCTGCTGTGCAGTCCGCCCGACACTTTCCCGAGTTGCGGATCGTAGGCAATAAACAGTCGCGGCAGGAGGACTGGATCGACCGATTCGGGTTCGACTCCAGCCGCCGCGGCCGAGAAATCCATCAGTAGGAGGCCTCCGTAGGACTGCACCACTCTGTCCATCGGTCCGGATGCGATTCCCAGTTCGTCTCTTTCCGCCTCAAGCGCCAGTTGGGCGCGCATTCCGCCCGTAAGCGGCGCTTCGAACCATTGTTCCAGCGCTCGGAGCGCTGCGATGACGATAGCGCTGGATCCAGCCAGTCCGGCTTGACGCGGAATCGTACTGGCGCATTCGATTCTGAATCGCAGGAGCGGATCGTCGCCCTGCAGCCGGCGCCAATCGGTCCAGTGCACTGCGAAGCGCCGCATGGCGGCTCGCAACAATCGATCCATGCCGTAACAACCGTTTTCATGGAGAATTTCCGCAAACTCTTGAAAGTTGGAAAAAGTCCTTCCTTCGGCGGCAGGCGCCGCCAACTCGAACCTTGAAGCCGGTTGAAGGCGAGCCTTCGCTTCAAAATCCTCGAACGTGAAAGCGAGAGCGGCGCCGTCGAACAGATCGGACGGATTTCCGAGGAGTCCGACCCGCGGATTCGCGAACGCTTCAATTTTCTTCACGGCGCTGAGAAATTAACAAAAGGCGCTTCGAATGAAAAGCCGCTGCCGACTCGCTTTTGTATATTTGAAATCGGTTTTCACCGACATGGTTCGACTGCATGTGAACGGCGTCGACAATGGGTTCTCAAAACGGCTGGAGTCCAAATCATTGAGCCTCCAGGCCCAATCGCCGTACAATGAGCGCGATGAAGCAATTAACTGAAGCGCAGTGGAAGTTCTGGAAGGAAAACGGGTACGTCATCGTCCCCGATTCGGTGCCGCGGGAGAACCTTCAGGCGACCGTGGATGCGGTCTATGAATTCATGGAGATGGATCCCGACGATCCGGAAAGCTGGTATCGCCGTCCCGATCTGGAAAATGGACTTCCCGAACTGAACAAGAGCGGCATGATCGAGTTGTACCATCATCAGGCTCTCTGGAACAATCGCCAGCATCCAAGAGTTTACGGCGCTTTCGCAGACATCTGGGAGACGGAAAAGCTGTGGGTCAAGATCGATCGGGCGAATCTCAATCCGCCGCGCCGACAGGATTGGGACTTTCGGGGATTCATTCACTGGGACATTGATACCAGCCTGAAACCGGTCCCTTTCGAGGTCCAAGGCCTGATCGCTTTAACCGATACCAGTCAGGAGCAGGGCGGGTTCCAATGCGTGCCGGGATTTCATCGTCGGTTTCCCGAATGGGTCCGCACTCAGCCATCCGATCGCGATCCGTTTCGGCCCGACACGAGTGGGATGGAGATACAGAAGATCGAAATGAAGGCCGGCGATCTGCTGATCTGGAACAGCCTGCTGCCCCACGGAACTTCGGCCAATCTGTCCAATCGCCCCCGGCTGGCCCAGTACATCACCATGTTTCCCGCGCAACCGGAGGATTCGGAGCTTCGCCGGTGGCGCATTCGCGCCTGGCAGGAGTGCCTGAAACCGGAAGGACCGGCGTTTCCAGGCGACCCCAGAGATCTGGAGCGCAAGAATTGCCGTCCCGCCGAATTGACCGAACTCGGCCGAAAGCTGCTCGGACTGGATCCCTGGAAGTAGGTTCAGAGGTTCGAGTTTCAAATTTCGGGTTTCAGAATTCCAGTTGTCCCTGCGATCAAAAGCCTAGAGTAATTGGCCAGCCATTCTGACTCCTGACTCCTGACTCCTGCCTCCTGACTCCCGTCTCCTGCCTCCCGCGGAGCGGCAACGCAGTAGACGCGCCGCTATCGGCCGCAGCAGCAGGACCCCGTGGGAGAAATGCGGGCCGACACTTTTCCGAACTGTGACGCGCATTACGTATTCCTGATTGTCAGGCGCACAATACTCCACTTTAGCCCGCACTTCCTTAAGAGGGTTTGTATCCAAGCGTCACAGAGTGGTTTATGGAGAGAAATCGCCGTTTCATTTTCCGTGACAAGTTTGACAATGAATTACTTTCATTTGACAGCTTCCTGGAATTTTCGCCTCACACTAGGCACTGGAATGGGCTAGGCGGGTTTGCTTCGGGACGATTCGGCCCCAACGGCTGAGGTGTCGGAGAAATCCTGGCTAAAAAACCGAAAGGGATGTTGTCGATGAAACCGGTATACAAGTACGCAACAGAAGCGGTCACATACCCGGAACAAAGCCGTCAGAAAGCGACGCCTTTCGACTCGGAACAAGGACCGATTTTTCCCGAAACGACCGCCCGGCGAATCCTCTACAGCGGGCGTCTTTTAGCGGCGGCCCTGGGCTGGTGTCTTTTCGCTGCATGGTGGATCAAAGTATGGGCCGAAACCGAAAGGACTTGGATGCTGGCGGAAGCGCTGTTCATAACGGTCGTACTTGTCGTCCTCATCCTGGCTACCTTCATCTGGGTCAACCATAACTTGAGGATCGCGCGGAGAGGCCGCCGCAGGAAAACGGTTCCTCCCGGTAAGGGACCGCACAAATTGGAACGCGACCGGTTAAACCGTCCGATCGAGCGAGTCGGACCGATTTCAGAATTGGATGCCCAGATGGTTACCGTCCGGGTGAATAACGGCCGAAAGATCTACATGGCCGAAGGAAGCGAAAGGAAAAGAGCCCTGTGGAACTCTTAAACGGGATTTTATCGGCAATCAATGAATCGACTCCGTACTTCTGGATTCTGGTGTTTTTCGGCGCCTATCCAATCACGATGGCTTTGGTTTGGATCGTTCTCAGTCTGACGTTTAAGCGGAGGACGGAGTTTGCCGAGCTGCCGGCCTTGGAAAAGGTCTCGATGGTGTCCGTTCTGGTTCCGGCCTATTGTGAGGAACTGACCATCGGTCGGACGCTGGAAGCTCTGCTGGAACTCGATTATCCCAACTACGAAGTGATCGTTATCAACGACGGCTCCCAGGATCGAACGGCGGAGGTCGTCAAGCGGTACATCCCGAACGGCCCCATCCGTCTTCTTGACAAGAAGGTCAACGAAGGTAAATCGATGGCTCTCAATGACGGGCTCGCGGTCTGCAACGGGGAGATCATCCTGGTCATCGATGCCGACATCCTGGTGGATCCGAAACTGCTGAGTCACATGGTTCCTCACTTTTCTTTTCCGCGGGTTGCCGCGGTTACCGGAAATCCCAGGGTCCAGAATCGGCAGACCCTGTTGCAGAATCTTCAGGCGATCGAGTTTTCTTCCATTATCTCGATGCAGCGGAGGGCGCAGCGCATCTGGGGGAGAGTCATGACGGTGTCGGGAGCGGTCTTCGCTGTGCGCAGGAGCGCCCTTCTGGAAATTGGAGACTTTTCTCCAGATATGGCTACCGAAGATATAGATATGACATGGCAACTTCAGCTGGGGTTCTGGGACGTTCGTTATGAGCCCAAGGCTGTCGTCTGGATGGAGGCGCCCCCCAACCTCCGCGAATTGTGGAAGCAGCGCAAGCGCTGGGCTCTCGGACTGGCTCAGGTGTTGCGGAAGAATGCTCTGGCGATGCTGAACTGGAAAACGCGGAGGCTATGGCCGGTTTTTATCGAATCGTCCTTTTCGATTTTGTGGGCCTACACGTTTGTGGGAGTCACGGCGTTCTGGTTTCTCTGTCTTCTGGCCGGAGTCTCTCCCTATGGCGCGTCCCCGATTCCGAACCTGTGGGGCATGACGATCGCCTCGGCCTGCCTCGTGCAATTGCTGGTGGGAGCCCTAAGCGATCGCCGCTACGACCCGAAGATCATGCGGTCCTACCCGGATGCAATTTTCTACCCGCTGGTCTACTGGATGCTGATGTCCACTATTACAGCCATTTACACGATGCGTGGATTCTTCGGACGCCGGCAAGAAGTGCAGCGGTGGAAGATACAAAGGAGCGCGGCATGAAGCGCGCACTTGTGGCAACGCTCTGCTTCTGGCTTTGGACTGCGCCGTCGGCGACAGCCTCGACCCCCGACCTGACCTCCAATCAGTGGGTTGAGCAGGGCGACCGGTACTCCAAGCAGGATCGTCATTTGGAAGCCATCTCCGCCTACGAGGAGGCCATCGAGCTGGCGCCGGGGCGGCGGATCGAGCTCCTTTCCAGGATCGCGCGCCAGCACCTCTGGCTGGAGGAGTCCGCAATCGCCGTCCGCCTTTTCGACGAATACCTGGAGAGCTATCCGTTCGACTGTGAAGCGCAGAGCCTCCGGGCTCTGGCCCTTTCGTGGAACGGAAAGCTGAAACAGGCGCGGCAAGCCTATGAAGCGCTGGCTGAAGAATGCCGTGAAATGGAATGGGACGCGTTATTGGGAGCGGCTCGCGTAGCGCGCTGGCTGGAACGTCCTTCCGAAGCCAAGAGGATTTACCGGGATATCGAACGAAGTGCTCCTGAAAAGCATAAGTTGGACGCCCTCCTCGGCCTGGCCCTGGTCGATCTGATGCAGGACAACAACCGGGCCGCCCTGAAAACGTTGAACGAACTGTGGGAAATGGGATACTCCGACCCGGGCGCGGCTGAAGCGCGTGCGGTGGCGACTCTCCGACTTCGGTCCTCCAATCTCGCGCGAAAAATTCTGGTCGATACCCGAAATCGGGATATTCGGGGCGACAATCTGGATCGGCTGACCGAAGAGCTCGAGTGGCGCAGACACCCGGTCGTCCGGCCGCAATTTACAATGTTCCAGGACGCGGACGGGACTTCCTACCAGCGTTCTCAAATTGAGTTCGAGCAGCGGATCGGAGAGGTTTCCACATCCTTCGGCGTGGGCGGATCGCGCCTGACGCGCGAAGGACCGGATCCCGCCATCCGTTCCCGAACGATGCAGGCAGGCGCTGAGTACCGCCTGAACGAATGGTTCGCTTTCCGGGCTGACGGCGCCTTCGAAACAATTTCCGAAATGGATTTCGATCCATTTCTGGGGCAGTTGCAGGCCGTCCTGACTCCAAGCGATCGGACCAGACTCGATTTCGCGGTCGCCCGCATTCTGGTGCCCGACAACTTCGAAGCGATGCTGAACCGGTTGACTGGTCGATACTACAGCGGGGGCCTCGAGCAGCGGTTCGGCAACCGGGATTCGGTCGCCATTTCCGTCGACCGCACCGAATGGTCCGCCGGCAACCAGAGAATGCGATACCGCCTGTCCCCAATGCACCGCTTTGAGGGAATTCCGCAACTTTCCGTTCACTGGCCCACGGTTTATCAGCGTTACGATCAGGCGTTCGAATTCTTCCTCTTCTCTCCACGGGAATACTGGGAAACGGGACCTGAGGTCCAGATCGCATGGCGGCCGAACCGGCATTGGAACACCGGTTTTCGCGGTCGCGTGGGGATGCAGAGGGAAACAGGACATGAATGGAGCGCTCTGACCAGCATGCAAGGCCGAATCGAACGTGAGTTCGGACGCCACTGGGCGTTCGAGGTTGGGGCGGGGTATTCCAACTCAAACCTGGCAAGCGAGTCCGGTTTTCGGCGCACTTCCGTGACCGCCGTCCTGGGGTACCGGTTCTGAACCAATCTTCCTCCACTGTCGTCAAATCGATCTGATCGCCAACCGATACACGTTCAGATCGCCAACAGATGATAAGCGGCTCCGACCAGTGCGCTCAGGCCTAAGGTACGCAACATCCCGAAACGAAGACGGAAGAGAGCGTAGAAGGCCGCAATTGCGATGCAAGCCGCCACCGGGTCGATGCTGCCCCATACAGGGACCAGAAGTCGGAGCGGGCCGATCTCCTCGGAAGCCACTTCCGCAAAAAGCGTATGCAGGGAGAACCAGACCGCCAGGTTGAGAATCACACCGACCACCGCGGCCGTGACCGCCGAAAGCGCCGCGTCCAGC
Source organism: uncultured Acidobacteriota bacterium (assembly GCA_964484155.1). Taxonomy (GTDB): domain Bacteria; phylum Acidobacteriota; class UBA6911; order RPQK01; family JAPXNP01; genus DATKAT01. Next base: position 20,401 of record CAZAEY010000026.1, on the reverse strand, counting down.
GCTCGGATGCCTCGCAGATGTTCGATGTAGGGAGCGCCCAGGAAGATCCAGAGAAAACAGGGGACGAAAGTGACCCAGGTCGCCACGATCGATCCCAGAATGCCGGCCGTCATGGGATCCAAAGAACCCGGATCCCTGAAGGCGCCCAGAAACGCGACAAACTGAACCACCTGAATCAACGGCCCCGGGGTCGTTTCGGCCATTCCCAGACCATCGAGCATTTCGCCGGGAGCGAGCCACCCAAAAGTGTTGACCGCTTCCTGGGCGATATAGGACAGGACGGCGTAGGCTCCTCCAAACGTAAAAACGGCGGTCTTGCTGAAGAACAGCCACTCGTCGATAAACACGTTCTCCCAACCGATGGCCGGGACCAGTATCAACAACGGCCCGAACCAGAGCGCAAGAAACACGAACGCTACGAAGGCCGATCGGGTCAGGCTCGGTCTGCTCGAAGGGCCGATCCGCTCCCGCCTCCCCGTGCTTTCAGACGCGTCGTCACCAGTTGGGAGCGCGTCGTCCAAGGCTCCAACTCCCAGACGGGCCCCCACCACGCCCGCCAGCGCCGCGAACGCAATAATCCAGGGAAACCGTATGTCGAAGAAAAAAATCCCGATGAACGCTCCGGCGGCCAGCGCCAGCGTCAGCGAATTCCTGAGCGCCCGCTTTCCGATTCGAAACACCGCTTCCGCCACCACCGCCAATACAGCGGGCTTCAAGCCGTAAAAGATTGCGGTTACGACGGCCGTCTCGCGGAATCCCGCATACAGGATGCTGAGCGCCAGAATGGATGCGAATCCTGGTAGGACGAACAGCGTCCCGGCCGTCAATCCTCCCTTAACCCGGTGGAGCAGCCAGCCGATGTAGATGGCCAGTTGCTGGGCCTCGGGGCCTGGAAGCAACATGCAATAATTGAGCGCATGCAGGAAGCGCCTTTCGCTGACCCAGCCCTTCTCTACTACCAGTATGCGGTGCATGACGCCGATCTGCCCGGCCGGCCCGCCGAAACTGAGGGCGGCAACGCGAATCCAGACCTTCAAGGCCTCCGAAAAGGGGACCGTCTGGTTGTGCTGGTTCATCCGGCTCTCCCTCGGTCTGGATCGAGAATGCTGACGATTTGTACGAATTCCGGCATTATTTAGATTCCTAAACAATTTGTCCATTGATGAATCGCGGCGTGGACTGCGCCAGGGCGGTTATTGGTCCATACGCATTTCGAGAGCTGTCCGGTGCCGTGAAGTTGGAGGGACTATGAACCGCAGGGAATTCATTCAGGGAACGCTGGCCGGTGGAATCCTTTCGGGCAGCCGGATTCAGGCCTCCCCGTCCGCTGAGCGACATGAACCCTTGAAGCTTTGGTACGGACGCTCCGCGGGATCCTGGGTCGAGGCGCTTCCCGTCGGAAACGGTCGACTGGGCGCCATGATCTTCGGGGGGATCGGGCGCGAGCGGCTTCAATTGAACGAAGACACCCTTTGGTCTGGCGGCCCCGTTGATTGGAACAACCCGGAGGCGCTGGAGGTCTTGCCAAGGATTCGGCAACTCATAATGGAAAGAGATTTCGTCGAAGCGGATCGCCTGACAAAGCGAATGATGGGGCCCTACACCCAGTCCTACCTGCCTTTGGGCGATCTCTGGATTCAATTCGATCATGGCGATGTCGCCCGGAACTATCATCGGGAGCTGGATCTCGATCAGGCGGTCGCTGCTGTCCGCTACCGAATTGGGGAAGCGGAGTACCGGCGGGAGCTGTTCGTCTCCCATCCGGGGCAGGGGCTGATTCTGTCGCTTTCCTGCAGCGCAAGCGGCGGCTTGAATTTTCGGGTCTGGCTCGATTCTCCTCTGCGTTTTGAAACGGCGTCCGAGGATGCGGATCTGCTGATGCTGGGGCAGGCGCCTTCCCATGTCGATCCCAGCTACTATGATCGCACCGACCCTGTCCGCTGCGATGGCAAGGGAATGCGCTTCTGCGCACGACTGGCGGCGATCGTCCAGGATGGCGACCTGGAAACTTCTTCGGATCACATTCGGGTCCGCAAGGCGACAAAAGCCGTTCTGCTGCTGACGGCGGCGACCAGTTTTTCCGGGTTTCGAAACCCGCCCGGCCAGTCGGTACGGATCGCTCGCCAGATCGCTTCCGAGTCGATGGAGCGGCTCCGGCGCCGGCCTTTCCCCCAATTGCGCGAGGAGCACGTCGCCGACTATCGAAAGCTTTTTGGACGGGTCGAATTGAAGCTGAAGGGTCCGGAATTGTCATCGCTTCCGACCGATCGGCGAATTGCCGAAAGAGGCGCCTCGGACCTGCATCTGGTCGAACTCCTGTTTCAATACGGACGCTATCTGCTGATTTCCAGCTCGCGACCCGGCACCCAGCCGGCCAACCTGCAGGGGATCTGGAACGAGCACGTGCGTCCTCCATGGAGCTCGAACTGGACGCTCAACATCAACGCTCAGATGAACTATTGGCTGGCCGAGACGACCCATCTGGCCGAACTGCATGAACCGCTGTTCGACCTGATTTCCGAGCTGGCGGAAAACGGCCGCAAAACGGCCCGAATCAATTACGGGGCCATGGGGTGGGTGGCCCATCACAACACCGACATCTGGCGCCAGTCCGCGCCGGTCGGAGACTGGGGTCACGGCGACCCCGTATGGGCCATGTGGCCGATGAGCGCTCCCTGGCTCTGCATGCATCTGTGGGAGCATTTCGCCTTTAGTCGGGACCGGCGGTTTCTTGCCGAGAGGGCCTACCCCCTGATGAAAGGGGCTGCCGAATTCTGCCTCGACTGGCTTATTGAAGATGACCGGGGCCGATTGGTAACCGCTCCTTCCACTTCTCCGGAGCTCAAGTTCCTCCTCCCCGACGGATCAGCCGCTGCCGTCAGCCCGGCGGCAACCATGGATCTTTCGCTGATCTGGGAACTTTTCACCAGCTGCATGGAGGCGATCGACGTCCTCGGCATCGACCGCGCCTTTCGCAATGAACTCGAACGCGCCAGAGAACGCTTGCATCCCCTGCAAATCGGCAGTCGGGGCCAGCTGCAGGAATGGATAGAAGATTGGCCCGAACAGGATCCGCAGCATCGCCACTTTTCTCATTTGTTCGGGCTTCACCCTGGACGCCAGATCACTCCGGAGACGAACCCGTCGTTCTTTGATGCCGCGCGCCGCTCGCTGGAACTACGGGGAGACGAAGGCACTGGCTGGAGCCTGGCCTGGAAGATCAACGCGTGGGCCCGCCTGCGCGACGGAGACCGCGCTCACCGCTTCATTTCGAACCTCCTTCAACCGGCTTCCCGCCCCGGGGCGGGAAGCGAATCCGGCGGAGTCTATCCGAATCTGTTGGATGCGCATCCCCCGTTTCAGATCGACGGCAACTTCGGGGCCACAGCCGGCATCGCAGAGATGCTGGCGCAAAGCCACGACGGAAGGATTCACCTGCTGCCCGCACTGCCGTCGGCGTGGCCCGATGGATCGGTTCGGGGACTTCGCGCCCGCGGGGGAGTGGAATTGGAAATATCCTGGAGCGCACGCCGCTTGACGTCAGCCCGACTGTCGGGCGCTCCGGGCGAAACCGTCCTCGTTCGGTTCGCCGATCGGACGAAGGAATTCACTTTCTCTGAAGTCGGAAGCATCGTCCTGTCCGGCGACGAATTCTGAATCTTTCCAATCGTTACCCGCAAGGACGAAGGAATAGGTTAGAATTTGCTGTCTGAAACAATGCCGGAAGTATTTGCACTCGATCTAGAACGGTGGGTGAATGAAAACTTTCAACTCATCAAATCCGCAGGGGTGTTGTCATCCGTCTTTTTAGTGGCAACGTTTCAGTTTCTGTTTCCCAACCGCCTGGCGCTGCAGGAGGTCCTTAGGAACTGGCGAATCAATCTGCCTCTGGCTGGCATCAACGTCATACTGCTTTCGCTCCTTTGCGGCGCCTGCGTCTGCGCCTGGGCCCTCACTGTTCGGGACTTGAAAATCGGATTCTACGAACTGGCCGGATTCCCTTACTGGATCGAAGTCGCGCTGACCGTCATCCTTCTGGATTTCGTGGCCTGGATCTGGCATATGGCCAATCATCGATGGCCGATCCTATGGCGTTTTCACGCGGTCCATCACTCCGACGAAGCCTTTGAGACGTCAACCGGCTTCCGCTTTCACCCCGGCGAGCTGCTCATATCGCTTGGCGTGCGTCTGCTGGTGGTCACGGCTACCGGGCTTCCCCTTTTGGGGCTGATTCTGTTTGAATTGATCTTCGGAGCGTTCAACCTGTTCGTTCACAGCGACCTGCGGCTCCCCTTGAAGCTGGAACGCGTCATCAGCCTGGTCTTCGTCACGCCATCGCTTCATCGCATGCATCATTCCGCATCGCCCGCGGAACACAATCGCAACTTCGGCACGATTTTCTCCTTTTGGGATCGCATCGCACGCACGTTTCTCTACGCCGACTCCGCGAGTCTCGTCAAGGTCGGATTGTTGGGCCTCGATCGAAAATCCCTCAGCTTCAGAGGAATTCTGACGATGCCCTTCGGAGGCCAGAGCAGGCCGTCCCAGGAGAATCGTCAAAAAGGGCGGAAACCTTCGGCATGAGCCTTGAATGGCGCTCGATAAAGCCGCCGGCTCAAAGTCCATTTTACTTTGCGAGCGTGGCGGCATAAGCTTTCCGGCCATGCACGACGCGGAATGGAGCACGATGTGGACCAATGTGGCCTTGGCGGGCGCCTGCCTCTACTTCGCCATGAGCTTGACTCTGCGCCGTCGACAAGGCAACTGGCAGAGAAATCGTCTCTGGGTCTATGGCTATCTGTCAGGCGCAATGGCCGCGCTATGCGGCGCCCTCTACCACGGGTTTCCTGAATCGGCGTCCCCCGGTCAACTCAAGTCCCTCTGGAACGTCATCATTCTGCTCATTGGCCTTTGCGGAGGCTTTATGGGCTCTGCAGGGACCTTGACTCCCTTTAGTCCAAGCCGCCTCAGCAGCCGTCTGCTGGCTTTGGGCATTCTGATCACGGCCGTCGGTTTTGCCGTGCAGCAGTCTCAATTTCGAGCCGGAGAGCAGTGGAACCACAATGACTACTTTCATCTGATGCAGATAGCCGCCTTTTATTGCCTGTATCGGGGCAGCATCGCACCCGACCTGCAGAGTACATCATGATGCTGCCGGCAGGCTGGGCGCCATATCCAATGCTCGATGCCGAATTCCTATTGCTTTTCGGGCGCCGTTTGCTAAGATGAGCGCATTGCGATAGCGTCGGCGGAGGCTCCAATTCCCCCGCCAACGCCATTAGCGGGTTGTGTGATCGCTCAGCCTAGTCGCTATTACCGGACTGAACAAACACAACCCGCTCTTCTTTCGTCCGAATTTCCCGCAAATTCAGGTTCCTGTCGTAGGTCACCGTGTTGGGTAAAACTCCATCCAACGATTTCAGCTCCACCCTCGCCGTCGTCACCGACTGCTTTCCGCGAAAGATTTCCGCAGTGCCGTCTCCGTTGATCACGAGCTTGTATCGGCCCGATTGCAGATCGGTGCCGTTCAGCTTCAGATCGTCATCGAGCCGGAAGCTGATCTCCTTACCCATCACCGGAGCGGCCAGCAATAGGAGCGTTCCTATCGCAAGCATGATCCTGCTGACTAGCTTCATCACTTATGTCTCCTTTCGATTCTTCTGCCGCCCTTTATTGAGCGAAACAGCGTGTTCCATTTGTATTAAACGAGGCGAATGTCGAAAAAGTTGGGTCTATTGCTGTCGGCGGGCGAACAGAGGAGGGGAGTTCTGCGTGCTGCGTGCTTCGTGCTTCGTGCTGCGTGCTTCGTGCTTCGTGCTTTGCCGTGAACGCTGAAACGCGGAACCTGAAACCCGGAACCCGGAACTCGAAACCCCGGAACCTGGGAATCCCGGAACCTGGGAATCCCGGAACCCAAAGAGCTGAAGCCACTCTTTTCAGGCCGGCAGGCCGTTTCGGATGACGTTTTCGACGGCGTCGCAGAAATAGTCGAGCTCGGAAATTGTGGTGAACAGATTTGGCGAAACCCGAATCCCTTGAAACTCGGGATGAGCGATCAGGGTAACGAGTATCCGGCGCTCCTGCCAGAGGTGCGAAGTCAGTGCTGCGCTGTCGATTCCGTCGACCTGAAACGTCCCTATCCCGCATGAGTAAAGGGGATCCAGGCTAGTGTGGAGAAGCACCCGTGGACTTTCCAGCAGCCGTTTCGCCCAATAATCCTTCAGGCGGCGCATGCGAGCCTCCTTGCGCTGCGGTCCGATTCCTTCGTGAAACGTCAGGGCTTCGGCGATGGCCAGGAAATTTGCGATCGGATGCGTACCGATCTCCTCGAATTTGCGGATGTCGTCCTGCTGGCCCTCGGAGGCCGCCATCAGCGGCCAGAGACTGCGAATCTTGCCGCCCTTGACAAAGAGCAATCCCGTTCCATGGGGAGCGAACAGCCATTTGTGGAGGCTGGCAGCGTAGTAGTCGCAATCCAGATCGGAGCGATCGAAATGAAGATGAGCGAATGCATGAGCGCCATCGACGATTACCGGGATATTTCTCTTTCGGGCCATCTGCACGACTTTTCGCACTGGGAGAATCTGACCGGTCAAGTTAATCATGTGGCAGATCAGGATCAGACGGGTGCGCGGAGTAATGCGCTCTTCAAAGAGCGCAACGATCTGATCGTCGTCTTCGGCGGGGACCGGAATGGAGAACTGCTTCAGTTGAATCCCCTCCCGTCGCACTCTCTGCTGGAAAGTCGTTATCATGCGGGGATAATCTTGATTAGTGGTCAAGACCTCGTCGCCCGGCTTCAGATCGAAACCGAATTGGCAGATCTGCAGACTTTCCGAAGCGTTGCGCGTGATCGCGATTTCGCCGGGACTGGATCCGAAGCTTGTGGCCAGCCGCTTGCGAACCGTTTCCTTCTGCGGTTCCAGGACCCGCCACATCGAGTAGGCCGGAGCGGTATTGGAGTAATCCAGATGTCGCTTCATGGCCTCTTGCACTACGGAGGGGGACGGACTGACGCCGCCGCTGTTGAGGTTGACCAAGGATCGGTCCGGCGTGAATGCCTGCTGGATCGGCGCCCAGAACGCCTCGTCGCGGGCCACTTCGGCCGGAGATCTTCCTTCCCGGCCGGCCGCTTCCAAAAAGGCCGACAGTCTTTCCACACGCGGCAATAGGGTCGGAACGACGAAAGACGGAATTGCAAGGGCGCCAACGAATTGGCGACGATTCACCGCGGTTCGCCGTCGCTGGATTCTGGAGAACTTTTCTCCGCTTTCCAAAAGGCTCGCCACCCTTCGCGGATGTTGCCGGCCGCCCGCCGAAAATGGGGCGTCGCCTCCCGACACCCCGACCTCGCGGATCGCGCGACGTTCTCGGCCTTCGGTCGAATCGCCTCGAACTCGCGCTTCAGGGACTCTTCCACGTGGTTTAGTAGTCCGCTCAACCGTTCAGCCGCCTGATTGCATCCCTGTCGAAAATCGTCAAAATGGTTTCGAGATTTATCCGCCACAATTATGCAGTGTAATCGATTTCAGCTTCCAGATAAAATGCGAATCTGCCTGCCCTGCCTGCACAAACGGCTGCCGAAGGGCGGTCGCCAAACGTTCGGGCGCCGACCTGGCCTGCAGGCGCAATCGTCGAAATCGAGGAACAAAGATCCGAAAGGGAGCCAAATGCTGAAGAAAATGATCTTGGGAATCGCCTTTTATTGCCTCATCCTCACCGGTTGGGGTCAACCGTACGAGTACTACCCAGGGGTCAGGTACCGCGACTCGATTCCCACCTTGAAGGAAGTGGTCGGATACGATTTCGGCGAGCGAATCGCCTCCCACGCTGAAATCGAGCGGTACGTTCGCGCTCTTGCGGATTCCTCGTCGCGAGCGGAAGTTTTCAGCTACGGCTCGAGCTGGCAGGGACGAGACCTGTACTGCATGATTCTTGGATCCCCGGACAATATGAATCGCCTCGATGAAATCCAGGATGGAATTCGGAAGCTGGCCCATCCCGAAGGCCTGTCCAGCAATGAGATCGAAAGCCTGCTGGACAACCTGCCCGCCATCGTCTGGCTGGCCTACGGGGTCCATGGAAATGAGATTTCGAGCCCGGATGCCGCATTGCTGACCGCCTACCATCTTTTGGCAGCCGAGAACGATCCGATTGCGGATGAGATCCTCCAGAACACCGTGGCGCTGATCGATCCCACGCAGAATCCCGACGGCAGGGATCGCTTCGTTCACTACTTCCAGCAGACGACAGGACGATGGCCGGACGCCGATCCTCAGGCCGCCGAGCACAATGAAGCCTGGCCGCGGGGACGGACTAATCACTATCTGTTCGATCTCAACCGGGACTGGTTCGCCATGAGCCAGCCGGAAACGCAGGGAAGGGTGAAGGTCTACCTCGACTGGTTCCCCCAGATCGTGATCGATCTTCACGAGATGGGCGGAGACTCGACATATTACTTCGGCCCGCCGGCTCTCCCCCACAACCCGGAGCTGAAAGATTCTCAATTGGACTGGCTGGAACGTCTGGGGCGCAACAACGCGCGCTGGTTTGACCGATTCGGCCTCAACTACTTCACCCGTGAAGTCTTCGACTCATTTTACCCGGGCTATGGCGAGGAATGGCCGATGTTTCACGGCTCGATCGGTATGACTTACGAACAGGCTTCAGTGCGCGGACTGGTGCTGGACCGGGCGGATGAAACCACGATGCATTTTCGCGACAGCGTCAGGAATCACTTCGTTGCATCGATTTCCACGCTGGAGATGGCCGCCCGGAATCGGCGAGACCTTCTGAAGCATTTTCTCCAGTTGCGTCAAACGGCGATCGAAGAAGGCCGCGCCCGCAGCGTCAAGGAGTTCCTGTTTCCCGCCGAAACGCAGGCGGAAAGAGCCTACCGTCTCATGAACATGCTGGTCCGGCAAGGGGTCGACGTGGAACAGGCTGCGGCGCCATTTCGAAATCCCTCTGCTCGCGATTTCTACGGCCGGCTCGCCGAGGACCGGGAATTTCCCGCCGGGACCTTTCGAGTGCGCCTCGATCAGCCTGCCCAGAGGCTGGCCGCAACGCTGCTAAGCAAAGAAGCTGAAATGAATCCGGAATTCCTGGAAGAGCAATTGGAGCGATTTGAAAAGGGTCAGCAGCCGGAAATATTTGACCTGACGGCATGGTCGCTTCCACTGTTGTTCAATGTCGAGGTTTTCGAGGCGGGCGAATTCTCAGAGGGCCGCTTCACGGCGCTGGAAGGACCCGTCGAGACGGAAGGGCGGGTCGAAGGCGCTTCTAACGTACTGGCCTATCTGGTCCCTTGGGGTTCACCGGCGGCTGCTCGCTTCCTGGCCTGGCTCCATCAGGATGAGATCCGAGTGTTTTCCGCAGGCGATTCCTTCCGCATTCAGGATCGCGACTTTCCGGCGGGCTCTCTGATCGTCAAAACCGCGGATCACCCGGCCGATTTAGCGGGTCGCATCCGCAGAGCGGCCGAAGAAACAGGAACGGTGGTATATACGACGGACCACTCCTGGGTGGAGGCTGGAGTTAACTTCGGAAGCAACCGGGTACGCTATCTGAAAGCGCCGCGGGTCGCGATGGCCTATGAGGCGCCCACCGCGCCCGGGTCGGTCGGGGCAACCCGATTCGTGCTAGAGCGGCAGGTCGGATATCCTGTCACGCTGCTTCACACGGAGCAGATCTCGCAACTCGACTTGTCTCAATACGACGTTTTGATACTTCCTGACAGCATGACATGGGGCGGAGGGTACGCCGGAAGGCTGGGAGAACGAGGCTCCTCCCAGATCAAGCAATGGGTTCAGAACGGCGGCACGCTGATTGCGATCGCGGAAGCCGCCAACTGGCTCGCCGGCGAGGACGTGGGTCTGCTGGGCTCCAGCAGGGAATTTCGAAAGACGCCTGATTCGGAGGATGGAAAATCGGAAAGCGGCGATGAGCCGAAGGAGCTTCCGGCACGGACCCCCGGTGCGATCGTTCGCGCTCAGGTCGACTCGAAACATTGGTTGGGCTATGGATTTGAAGAATTCGCTCCCGTTTTGGTCGACAGCCGAAACATCTTCACACCGCTGCACCGAACCGTGGGAGACAACGTGGTGCGCTATGAAGAAGACCCTGAAAAGCTGGTGCTCAGCGGACTGGTTTGGAAGGAATCCCGGGACCAACTGGCAGGGAAGGCGTTCCTGATGCATCAAAGGCACGGCAGAGGGCGAGTGGTCGCATTCGCAGAAGAGCCGAACTTCCGAGCCTTCAGCGAGGGAATGCTGCAGTTCCTCTTCAATGCGATTTTTCTGGGGCCGTCGCAGTAGCGCCGTGGCGCCGGCTTCCAGCCGGCGACTCGGAAATGACCGGCAGGGATGCCGATCCTACTGCTTAAACTCGGACACCAGCGCTTGCAGGGACTTCTTCGCGTCTCCGAAAAGCATGCGAGTGTTCGGTTTGTAGAAAAGCGGGTTTTCGATTCCGGCGAAGCCTGCGGCCATGGAGCGCTTCATGACGATAACGGTCCGGGCGCGCTCGACCTCGATGATCGGCATTCCGTAAATCGGGCTCGACTCATCCTCATTTGCGGCAGGATTGACTACGTCGTTGGCGCCGATCACGACGCAGACGTCGACGGTGGCCAGGGTGGGATTGATGTCGTCCATTTCCACCAGCTGGTCGTACGGCACATCGGCCTCAGCAAGCAGTACGTTCATGTGCCCAGGCATCCGCCCCGCGACCGGATGGATCGCAAACCGGACTTCGCAGCCGTTGCTCTCCAGCAGATCGGACAGCTCGCGGACGGCGTGCTGCGCCTGCGCAACCGCCAGACCGTACCCAGGCACAAACACGACCGAACTTGATGCTTCCAACAGCAGGTAGCAATCGGGGGCTGAAATGGGCTTTACCTCGCCTTCGACCTGATCGGAGCCGGCTGTCACCACCGAGCCGAAGCCGCTGAAGAGGACGTTGGACAGAGAACGGTTCATGGCCTTGCACATGATGCTGGTCAGAATCAATCCGGCTGCGCCGACCATAGACCCGGCCACAATCAGAATATTGTTCTGGATCACAAAGCCGGCCGCGCAGGCAGCCAGTCCGGAATAACTGTTCAACAGGGAAATCACGACCGGCATGTCTGCCCCGCCGATGGGGATGACGGCCATGATTCCCAGAAGCAGCGCCAATGCGATCACGATCAGAAAGGGGGTGTACCCCTGGGCCGGGTCCAGAACGAACAGAACGCCGCTGATCAGAATCGCCAGCAGGAGCGCGGAATTGAACACCTGCTGCCCGCGAAACAGCAGCGGTCTGCCGATGCCGAAGTCTCCGATCCAGAAATCGCGCAGCTTGGCCCATGCGATCAGACTTCCCGAAAAGGTGACGCCTCCGATCAGCACAGCCAGAAACGTGGCGACCGCGACGAAGCTTTCAAGGTTCATGATGTTGACGTACTCGCCCCAGCCGACCAGCAGACTCGCCACGCCCCCGAATCCATTCAAAAGGGCCACCATTTCAGGCATGGCGGTCATGGCGACCAGTCGCGCCGCCAGCAAGCCGATTGTTGCGCCCAGAAGCATTCCACCCAGAATCCACCGGAAATCGATGACCTGTTGGTCGAAGAGAGTGACCCCGACCGCGATCAACATTGCCGTGGCCGAAAGCAGGTTTCCCCTCCGAGCCGTTGCCGGAGAGCTTAGCTGCTTCAGGCCCATGGCGAAAAGGAAGGCGGCCAGAATGTAAAACCAGTTAATGGCTTCGATCATGATCCTCCCTCTTCTTTTCCTTGAACATTGAAAGCATCCGATTGGTCACCAGATAGCCGCCTACGACGTTAATCGTGGCGAAAGTTACAGCCAAAAACCCCAGCACCGAACCCAGCCAGGATTCGCTTCCGCCGGCAAGGATCAAAGCTCCCACCAGCGTGATTCCCGAGATGGCGTTCGCTCCCGACATCAAAGGCGTATGCAGCGTGGAAGGGACCTTCGCGATCAGCTCAAAGCCCAACAGGATCGACAGCATGAAAATAAAGGTGAGACTGACTATGTCAAGAGTCATCGAGTCTCCTTTCGCGATTTCAGGGCCGTGGGTTTACCGAAACATCTCATGTCGAATTTCCCCCTGGCTGACGACTACGCAGCCGTTCAGGATCTCGTCTTCCAAATCCATCTTGAATTTTTTTTCTTCCTTGTCCCAGAACTCCAGAATCAGGCCGGTCAAATTGTTCGAATACATCTGACTGGCGTTTAAAGGAGCTCTTCCGGGGAGATTCGCGTATCCAATAATGCGCACTCCATTGACGTCTACGACTTCGTCCAGACGAGCTCCTTCAACGTTTCCGCCGGACTCGACTGCCAAATCCACGAGCAGACTGCCCGGCTTCATTCTTTTGACCATCTCGGCGGTGACGATCCTCGGAGCCTTTTTTCCGAAGACCTGGGCGGTGGTGATGACGACATCGGACTTCTCGCAATGCTTCGCCATCGATTCCCTTTGACGGGCCAGCTGCTCTTCCGTCAGTTCGCGAGCGTATCCCTGCTCCGTTTCTCCCGTTTCGCCGATGTCGAACTTGACGAACCTGCCTCCGAGCGACCTGACCTGCTCCTCCACCACAGGCCGAGTATCGTAAGCCTCGACGATGGATCCCAAGCGCTTCGCCGTGGCGATCGCCTGCAGTCCCGCGACTCCGGCTCCGATGACGAACACCCGGGCAGGTGCGATGGTTCCGGAAGGGGTGGTCATCATGGGGAAGATTTTTTTCGACATTCCGGCAGCGAGAATCACGGCAACGTATCCGCCCAGATTGGCCTGAGAGCTGAGGGCGTCCATCTTCTGGGCCCGAGTTGTTCTCGGAATCATTTCCATTGCGATGGCGTCGACCCCGGATTCGGAAAACTTCCGGAGCAACGCCCGCTCGTTAAAGGGATCCAAAAATCCAACGTGCAGGCTCCCCTTGCGGTAGCTCTCGATCTCGTCGGCGTCGGGCTTGCGAACGCGGAAAACGATATCAGCGTCCGAGAGGAGCTTCTTGCGGTCAGCCACTGTCTCGACGCCCGCTTTCTTGTATTCCTCGTCGCTCCAACCCAGATCGCTCCCCAGACCCGTTTCAATGCGGATGCGCGCCCCTGCTTCAATCAACCTTGCGGCGCTCTCAGGCAGCAAGGCGATCCGGGTTTCCTTCCGGTCCGATTCCCTGGGAACTGCAATAATCATTCGATCCTTCTCCTTGCGAGTGGGCGTGTGAGGGTCCCGTTGGACTGCCGAAGATGAGTTCGGCGGCCTCCGCCGTCAAATTGACGCAAATTTCACTTCCCCGAACCCGTTCTCCGGAAATCCGGATGCCATGACTGCAACTGGCACGCAGGACCTGTTGCGGCACCGAAGCCGTTCGCCCCTTGGAAAGGGATATAAAGTCCCACATTCGTTCGGCTTCAGCTACATTGTGCCATGGGAAACGCGAATGGGTGAGGCTTTCGCAGTTTTTCTCCAGAATTTTTTTCACGTTTCTTCAGAAGCGCCTTTCATGAAAGCTTCGAACCAATCGGCCCAAAAGCGCATCCCAATGGCTAGACAGGTTGAGTTGCGCTTCGGCGCATGTCCCGGGGTCCGTTCCGTCTGGGCTGTCTGACGCGGTCGATCGGGTTCCAGAAGTTGCCGCGGTGCAACTTCCCTGCGCCGCGCCACCGTCACAGGTTAGAATTGGAATGACAATGTTCAACTTCAAGTCGACGTTCATCCTGTTGATCGCCTGGGCGTTTCCAATTCAGCCGATGTGGGCCGCGTCCGAACAAGTTTTCGATTCCCAACGGCCGGTCCCCGCTTTCGAAATTGAAAACATTGAGTTTACAATCCCCAATCTTGCTGAAATTCCGTATGATATAGGCCTTTCGCTCCTATACTTCGTTTCGGACCGGGGAAGGACCCCCCTTCTTGCCATTGCTACCTGCCCGGACGAGCGCGGGCGTACAGAGTGGATGGCGGTCTGGAACTTGACCGACTCCGACCCGGGCGTGGTATCGAATCTGAAAGCCTTCGTCCCCCACCTATGGAGAGCCCGCAGCAACAAGGAAGATGCTGAAAACGTTGGCAAATCCGACTTTCCGACGCCCTATCTGAGCTGGAACGACCGCGGCGGCGAGTCAAAAAAGAAATTGACTTGGGCGGCCACCCGCAGGGTGATGGATTTCGCCAATCTATTCAACCCGGGGCGATTCATGTACCGGAACATCAGCCACTTTCGACAGGATCTGGCCGATCGCCGATTTCATCAGACCTACACAAAAGTGCGCATTTACGAGGACCTCGCCAGAAACCACCCCAGCCCCGGCAATCTTTCCGCCCCCGCCGTGCTGAATCTCAAGTTCCACCTGCTGATGACCCGCAGTGCATTCGGCGGTCTGGTCAACGACTTGAAGATGATCGAAGTGGTCGATCAATTTGAAAGCGAGATGCGGGAGCAGGCCGCAAAGGTCCTCTCCTATCTGCACACCGAGGCCAATTTTGCACATTTAAGGCTGAGCGAGATCGAGTATGCGCTTCCGAACCGGCCGCCGCTGGCCAGAATTGCGCTGCTTTCGATTCGCGGCACCGATCTGCCGGAGCCGCTCCCTGCGCGACCGAACGGAAACTTCCTAGACTTGAACTTCGACCCATACCGTGATCCGCACGTGGCCGAATTGATGAAGCGCAATCCGGAGGATGACATCCCGCTTGCACTCTACGTTTTGAACAGCGACTTCCAATTGCGGCCAATCCTGGCAGTTGACTTTTTCGACCACGGCAATGTGACCAGACGCGAAGCTACCAGCGCTCTGAAGCTGACGGTGGATCACCTGCTGGCAGTCCAGAGCATTCCGTTTCTATTTCGCGCTGTGGAACGTTTGGCAAACTACAGTATCCATCGCAAGGACTGGGCTCGCTTCTCGAAAAACTCCACTTCTCCCGGCGTAGAGCCCTTGAGGCTTTTCTCCGGTCTGGGCTGGCACCTGGACGATGATACAAATAAGATGATCGCCGGCTCTCTTGACAGGCGGGTGGTAAATCCGCTGGCAAGCGCGACAGAGCGATACGACTCGGTTGCTGCGAAAAACTACGCCGCCATGCGCCTGGACCAGGATCGCCATCTGAAGCTGCAGCTCCGGCGATTGTATGAAGACCGCGTGCGCGACTCGTTGGGTTTGCCGAATCGGGTAGTATTCGCCGAGGATCTCGAATTGTACGAGCGTCGCCGCCGCCTGGAAGCCTCCCTCCAATTGATCCGGCAGTTCAATCGGGAAACTCACCTCCCCGGCTATTCATGGGATCGGCTGGCTTCGGCTTGGGAAGTAGTGGCCGAGAATCTTGGAAAAACGAATAGCCTGGATCGAGAGGCTGCGCGCTTCCTGGAGCGGGTCGACGTTCTTTACCCGCAGGATGTGCCCGCCAGCTATCGTCACTTGTTTGCGTCGTGGCTGGAGCGGCCGGCCGAATCGGTCCCAGTTGCGATGGACCGGGGGTTGCTTCCGGAAGACACGAAAACAACTGCATATTGACAACTAAAGCGGCCATATCTTGAGTCCAATGATCCCTCGAAATTCACCGTGGAAAAAACGCCGCCAGACGCTCCGGACCCCGGGGCTGCTCTCGGCGCTGATCTTTCTGCTGATCGGCTGCGTCCTGTGGGGACGTTCAGCGCAGGATGATCGGCTGCTGATTCTGATAAAAGTCGACGGCTTGTCTGGAGTGTTCATGGAAGCCGTGCTGCGCCCGGAGTCCGAAGCGCCCGATCGGCTTCCGGAACCGGATCAGTTTCGAATCAGCCTCGACGAGCTCCGGCAGACGCTGGACCGCGAGGATTTGTTTCCAAATCTGCGCCACTATTTTCTCCATCAGGGAGTGCGTGCGGAAAGCATGTATTCGGCAACGCTTCCACTGTCGGCCGCGGCCTGGGGCGTGATCGACAGCGGCCAGCCCAGCGTCATTAAGAATCATTTCTACTTCAGCCGCATCAGCGGCGAAATGTACGGCTATTTGGATGGCTTAAGCGAGGGTCTGGCTCTGCTGATCCGCGGGGCCGGCAAGACGACCGCTCTCTGGCAGCTCGATTTGCTGGGTGTGCCGATTCTGGGGGACTACTTCGAACCGGATCGCTCCTTCTATTCGATGCAGCTGTTCTATCGCCAGAGGCCGCACGAGCAATTAAGCCACCTGGGAAAATTCGTGGTGAAGGCAGGAGAGCGGGAGCCGCGCACCTTCGAGGTGATCAAGCGTCAATTGTCGCGCTTCGCGTATCACCCCGACTTTCCGGAATGGAACGATGAGGCTCTTTCGCAACTTGCGGCGGACAAGATTCTCAATTCACGCGTCCCGCTTCAGCACATCAACCTGCTGTTTACAACGCTGGATCACGAGTTTCACGTCGATCCCGACTATCGTCGGCTGCTGACCTGGATGATGAAAGTGGACCGCTGGGTCGGTGAAATCCTACGGGCTGTCGAGCAGAGTCCGCGGAGAGATCGGACCATCGTGGCCGTTGTATCCGACCACGGTCTCGACTTCCATCCGACGTTGAACAACTATCCATTTCCTATGAATCGTTGGTACCGGGAACCGGCATTCGGCAGCCACACGGTTTTTTCGCCGCATACCGAAGGCGCCGTGCATGCGGTGACAGTACCGATCCGCGGAGTCGACCGGGCCCGCATTTACGAAGCCCGGGAGTCTCCTTACGGACCCTCCCACGGAGGAGATAGAGGCTATTACACAGCCTTTACCGCGCACGCCGGGAACCCGCGGTTTGACACCTTCCTGAGAAATTCATCCGTCAACGAACTGCACCTGATTCTGTCGGAGGCCAAACGTCTTTCCAGAGAAGGGGCCCGTCAAGAACTCGACCAGCTGGCTTCGCTCTTTGCCGAGTCTATGGAAGCGGCGCGCGGGTTTCTGGAGCGAGAACTGGCCGAACTCGACTCGGCCATCAGCAAGCTTTCCCGACTCGCCAAGCTATACGCCGAAGGTGAGGATGAGTACTCGAAAGACTCCAATAGGCGGCTTCACACCGAAGTCGACGGCTATCGGCGGCAGCGGGAGGCCCTGCGGCGGTTGTTCGACTTTCCGACCGGGCCCGCCGAGTGGGTTCAGAGAGTCCAGCAAGGGATACAGCTTCCCGCCTTGATCCCCAAGGGATACCTGGGCCCCCCAAATGAACTCCATCAACTGAGAAACTACGTAGTCGGCTGGGAGCGGGATGAAGCCGGGCGCTGGAAGGACGGACGACCGGCTTTTCGGCGGCTCGACTATCCCGAACTTTTCACCACCTACCGGGCCACTAATCCCAATTCTTACGGAAACCCTTATCCGTTCAATTTCTTCAGCGCTGCCGTCCCCCTCGAACAGGCCGAATTCGAATTCGACAGGCCTCTGCGGCAGCTGATCTGGGTCGCCTTCTCGGCAGGACGAGGCGAGGTGCTGCTGGCCGAAAGCGAAGCAGGCGAGGTCGCATGGTTTCCCGTGGAACTTCAGCCTTGGACGGGAGCGAAATACCCGTTTCGGCAGGTAGACCGGGACCCCTTAGGGTACGGATCCGACACCGCAGGCTCATGGCTGCATCCCCGGGAGTGGACAGCCCGCACCGGGAAGCTTGAATTCTCCAATCTCCCCATCATCCTGACGGACCTATTCCGAAAGAACTACGAGCTGTTTCTGGATGCGCCGGCCTTTGCGAGCAAGTATCAGAACTACGGCGATATCGACGTCGATCGGTTTCGCGAAACGCTCCGCTATCGCTTCGCCACCGTTGAAACGGACTTTCGCACCTGGTTGAACCCAGGTTGGAATACTAATACGAAAAGTCACACGCCGGGCGGCACCCACGGCGGATTCAATCCGATCGAAACTCAAACCGTATTCATGGTGTGGGGGGGAGACGAAATCGACATTCGCCGCAATGAAGTCATGTCAGGTCCCTTCCTCACCTACGATATCGCCCCGACGCTTCTGCGCTTGATGGAAATCGAACAGGATCCGAAACAACACCCTTACCCCGGCAGCTCCCTTCCCGTTTTCAGGAGTCGGGACCTTCTTCACCTATCTTCGCCCAGATGAGATGGTGGTCGGAAAACCCGACGATCTCGATCTCCGCGTCCAGAAATTCGGCTCCTCGCGCAAAAATCCAGTCCAGCTTCAGATTGAACATTTCGTGAGTCCCCAGCTCGAACGACTCAAACGGAGTGGTGAAATCGTGTCTCGTCATGTATCGGGTCAGCCGCTTGACCTGCCGCCCTAAGAAAGGAATCGGAATCACTCGGCGAAACCAGAGGAAATTGTTCGTGTTGAGATCGCCTCCCACGACGACCGTCCCCTCCGACTCGCTGGCATGCTCGATGACGGCTGAAAGCTGTTGGATGCGCTCCTTGGCGTTGATCCGAGTGTCCAGGTGGACGTTGTAGACTCGCAACGGCCCCCAAGGGCCCAGCAAATCGACAGCCAACGCCGATCGACAGCGACTTCGAATCACCAGATCGAACTCCTGCAAGGCGAGGGTCCGCGCTTCCAGAATCGGCAACCGGGTCAGCAGCGCCAGCCCTAGGCCCGAGTTGAAGTCGCTCCCGGCGCCCGGTATATAGACGGCGGCCATCCCCGCCTTGCGAGCCAGCCTGCGAACCAGCAGCCGACCGCTTTCGGCCGAGTCTCCCACCTCCTGCAGCAATAGGATGTGGGGCAACTGGTTCATCCGACTCCGATGCAGCACGCTGAGCAAAGGCGCCTCGGAGATTTCTTTGTCGATGTTCAGCGAAGAGACGAACAACCCCTTTTGAATGGCCTCGCCCGTGCCGACTTCCACGCCCAGGTATTCCGGTTCAGGAGGCGCGCAGGGGACGCTGCCCAGCAAGTTTTCAGGGCTTTGCAAGGACAGCAGGATCCATATCACCAGAATCGCAAAGGCGCGCATACGCGCCATTTTATCAAGCCGGTCTCGAAGTTTCCGAAGGAGGAGAATTCAGATTCCCGATTTCAGGCGCGAGGCGCCGGACGCGTGAGCGTAAGCGACGCTCTTCGGTCCCATGCGGTTGGTACCGGCTCCGTGCTAAGATCCCCCGAGTGAATGCACTTCGGGCGCTCCTCTTGCGATGGGCGGTGATTGCCTGCTGTTTGAACCCTCTGTTTTCCCAACATGCGGAGATCGGAGGACACACAGGATTCGCAGTCATCGACGATGACACGATTCTGGGCCTCGAAAGGACGGCTGCCTGGGGCGTCTGGCTGGGGGTGCGCCCCAGCGAACGCATTGGGCTGGTGGCGGCCTGGGCATACCTTCCCCGAAGCTCGTTTACAGAAAACCGAGACGGCTTCCTGCTGGGTGAGAATCAGCGAAACCGCCAGTACGTCGATGTCACCGTTCAGATCCATTTGACGTCCGATTCCCCTCTGGAACTGTTTCTGCTGGCCGGCGGCGGCCGGCTTTGGAACAATCGGGACGTCGTCAACCCGGGCGGGTTTCCAGACTTTGAGGAAGCAGGCAAAGAGTCCACTCCGAAGAACTTCTGGACTGCCGGTGGCGGCTTTCGCCTTCCTGTGGCGTCGCGACTCATCTGGAATACGGAATTAAAGCTGGACGACGTAACCAGGGCCGAACGCCGGGGGATTCGAGTGCAAACCGGCTTCCTTGTGCGCTTGTTCTGACCTGAAAGTTCACCTGTAGCGCCGACAGAGACAAGCTGGCATCCCATTTTTTCTTGCAAAAGGTTGGCACGGAAGCCAGGCGGCCCGCCTCGGGCCGAAAGGATTTAGCCCCGTCCGAGGCGCCGGAGGCGTCGAGGGCGGGGTTCCCGGAACCCATTGAACCCCTAGGGTCCGCCAGGACCCGACAGATCCCGCGTTCATTTCTTCACCATCTCGCCTGAACTCCCGTCGCACCCTGGCGGGCGCTGGGTTGCTTTTGCTGCCGCCGACCCCGTCCTGGGCTTCTCGGAGGCTTTGCGTGCGTGGCCAACTCGCCTGCATGTTTCAGCGCTGATGGTGGCGGAACGGACCTGAAACTTGGCATGGCAGGTGAGGTTTCAGGTCGGCCTTGTCGGCTCTCCAGCGCCGATGGCGGGTGGAACCCGAACCCTGTCGCACCCTGACGGGCGCTGCAGCTGGTTTGGAGAGCGCAACCCCGCCCTCCTGGCGTCGGGCGCGGCTAAATCCTGGCGGCACCGATCGGGCCTGAAGAATGGAATCAGGCTAGCGGCGCCGCCAGCAGCGCTGCAACATGCAGGCGAGTAACTTGGCGTGGCAGGTTAATTTTCAGGTCAGTGTCCTGACTCAGGACGTCTGGAATTCTCGATAAGAACGACTCAGAGACGCTTTGAAGCGGTCCTTTCTGCTCCGTCGCTACCGAGGAGCGGCCTGCGTCGTCGGGTTCCCACCTTTCTCAAAAGCTGAAAAGATG
>CAZAEY010000025.1:0-31381 GCA_964484155.1 uncultured Acidobacteriota bacterium | reverse complement strand
CGAAGACGGGGGTGATTTCCATCAGGTGCGACAGCCGTCCCTTGCTGAGAAAGGCTTCCAGAAAGCCCCCCTCCTGCATTTTTGAAAGAATCTTTGGCGCGATGCCTCCTCCTACATAGACTCCGGAGACTGCTTTTGCCGTCAGGGCGAGATTTCCTGCCTCGGCGCCGTATATGGATACAAATAGATCCAGCGCCTGGGCGCAGAGAGGGCAGCGGCCTTCCATGGCCGCCTCCGAGATCAACGCGCCTGGATCGGCTCCCTGATCCCATCTTTGCTGAACCCACTCGGAAGGTTCCCCACGGCCGGAATCCCGCAGGAACTCAAAAATATTGACCAGTCCCGGTCCTGACAGGACCCGTTCATAGCTGACGTGATCCCAGCGGCGCATCAAATGGAGCAGAAGCTGCACCTCCAGTTCCGTTCTGGGCCCGAAGCTAGTGTGGCCGCCTTCGGAAGCGACGGGCCGGAGACCTCCGTTCTCCCGGATCAGCAGGGCTTCTCCCAGTCCGGTTCCGGCGGCGATCAGTGCGCCGTTTCCGTCGTCCGGCGGATCTCCAGCATTCAGAACCGCCAGATCATCCGCCTCCAGCGCCTCGATCCCATAACCGGTCGCCTCCAGATCGTTTACAAGCAGAATCCGATCGACGTTCAACGCCTGCCGCAGGCGGTCGGTGTCGGCGGTCCAGGGAAGGTTGGTCGTTTTCACCCTCCCGCCGACCACCGGTCCGGCAACTCCAAGGCAGATCCTTCTGGTTTCGGAGCGGAAGGGCTCCGCTTCGGGATCGGAAAGGAAATCCAGAATGACCTCTTCCAGTCCCTGATAGTCCTGGCTGGCGAGCGACTTTTCGACGACAGGATCGTAATGGTCCTGTTCGTCATCAAACAAGGACAGGTTGCATTTAGTACCCCCGATGTCGCCGGCTAAAATCATCAGATTGTTCCCGTCAAGAAATTCTCCACCACGTCCCTAAGCGATCCTGAAATCGCTTTTGCATTGTCTCGCGACAAAGCTAAATCAAATCTCGGCATAAAGCTTCAAGAAAATACCGCACCCGTGATTGCCATGCCACCGCCCTGGAGTTCAGCGATTCAAAAGGCCGGCCGCATCCCGGTCCATCAGATAGACGAGACGACCTTCCTTCGGGCGGACGCCTTGGGCCGGGCGCTTGTCGACGTCGATTTCCTTCTCCAGGACGTCGTAAACGGCGGCGGCCTTGCCTTCGCCGGAAATCAGAAAGGCGACTGCGGCGGCCTGGTTGATCAGGGGAAAGGTAAAGGTGATTCTCCAGGACTTCAGGTCCTCGACGAAACTGGCCGCTACAAGACGCCTGGCCTGCTTCAAAACTCCGCTTGAAGGAAAGAGCGACGCAGTATGAGCGTCGGTTCCAAGGCCGAGCAGAATCAGGTCGAATCTCGGCGGCCGATCTTCGCCGAAGAAGGCGCGGATTTCGCGTTCGTACTCCAGAGCGGCAGTTTCGGGATGGTCGAGGTTAGTAGGCGCTGCATGGATCTGCTCCGGGCGAATGCCCAGGGGATCGAGTAAAAACCTCTTCGCCATCCCGAAATTGCTGTCGTCGTGAGTGTGGGCCACAAAGCGCTCGTCCCCCCAGAAAAAGTGCACGCTTTTCCAGTCCAGGGAATCTCTGTAATCCTCTGTGAGGAGCCGAAACAGATTCCGGGGCGTCGACCCGCCGGGAAGAGCCACCGTGGAAGTACCGCTTCGGGAGTTCGCCAGCACGTCGACAAAGAGCTCCGCGGCGCTTCGAAACAGCGTGGCGGAGTCCGGAAGCACGAGCAAATCTGCCTTCTGGCTCATTTCGGTCCTTCTCCCGGTTCCAGCCAGCGCGCAACGAATTCCAGGGCCTCTTCATACGATGCGTCGTGCGTCAGAATCTCCAACTCGTGGCGCAACAATTCGGCTTCCCCTTCCCGAAACAAGAGCTGCAGCCGAGGAGTTCGCTCTGCGTCGTCCTGAACGATCAGGCTGTGCACGTACTTTCCGTCCGGGCTTCGCTCGGCCCGAAACAGTTGCGGGCTGGAGCCGGCGCTTTCCAGTTCGACCGAAAGCAATCCTTCGTATTCTTCATCCTGTTCGATACCAAACTCGCAGGTCGCCTCGTCATCTGACGCCGTCGCCCGCAACTGAAACCTTCCGGCCTTTTTTTCAATCAGGCCCGGGACAGGGTCCCAGTCGAGACGGCTCGCAAGCCAGCCGGTCAACAGCAGCGGCTGCAAGGGAAGGGTCGATCGCCGGTCCGCGCAGCGCACCCGAACCTTTCGAATCTTTTTCAGGCAGTCGTTCCAGGGAGGCGAGTCGAACAGGCCAGCCACAGCGTTGCGCCAGTGCGTCAGTCTCGACCAGTTCAGGTCTCCGACGGCCGGTCCGGGTCCGTTGTCCCCCAAAAATCCGATCAGCATTCGGACGTCCTCAGGTCGGGCGCGGCAGCCCTTTGAGTTGACGATAATTCGGTCGGCTTCCCCTGCAAGCTCCCCCAACAGTTCGACCGAATGCTCCAGGTCCGCCCGCCACCACAGGACGACCGGGAGGTCCGCAACCAGGAGCGAGCGGATGCCGCCGGGGAGTCGCTCGAGCTGGTCCCGGGACGCCAGGATCCGGATGATTTCACAGCACACATGCTGTCTGGGCGCACCCATGGAGTGGCACTGCGCCGTCACCTCGGCCTCGACTCCCGCCCCCCCGTCCTCCCCAGGGAGGATCAAGAAGATGCGGCTCGGATGTTCGCGGCTGATTTCCGAAATCGTGTCGTACATCCGGCTGGCTGGCCAGTACAGGTCGTTGTATACGATCAGATTCATGACGCAGGCGCGAAGGACCGCCTCGGACCGTTCGCTGTCGGCCTCCGCCATCTTCTCCCACAAGGCCCTCAACTTTTGCTCGACAGCTGTAACGTCCAATCCGTAGTTTTTCGTTTCGCTTCCGGAGTTTCCCATCACTCCCTCAAGGCCGTCTCCAGCGTCGGCCGTCAGCCTCGATGAATGCGTCGGCGCAAGCGGGGCCCCAGGCGCCCGGTTCGTAGAAATCAATCTCCCTTTCGTTCTCCCAGCGCTCCAGAACAGGAATCACCACCTGCCAGGACGCTTCCACCATGTCGCCCCGTGCGAACAGCGTCGAGTCGCCGATCATTGCGTCGAGCAGTAACCGCTCGTAAGCGTCCGGAGATCTCCTGCCAAACGAGGTTCCATAGTGAAAGTCCATATGGACTGGACGCAGGTGAAAGGCCTGGCCCGGGATCTTTGCGCTGAACTTGAGCGAAATCCCATCGTCCGGTTGAATGCGGAGAACCAGCGCGTTGGCGTCGACCGGGTGTCCGAGCGCCTCCTTGAAGACCGAATGGGGAGGGCTCTGAAACTGTATAGCCACTTCGGTGACCCGCTTGGGCAGACGCTTGCCCGAGCGCAGGTAAAAGGGGACTCCTTCCCAGCGCCAGTTGTCCACGTAAAGCTTCAGCGCCGCGTAAGTCTCGACCGTCGAATCGGACGCCACCTGCTTCTCCTCGCGATAGCCGGGAACCTGTTCACCGTCCGATATCCCGGCCGCGTATTGTCCTCGCGCCGCATAGCGGTTGATATTTTCGGCAGGCAGCGGCCGAACCGAGCGAACCAGCTTCGTCTTTTCGTCCCGCACCGATCCCGCGTCAAAGGAGATTGGAGGCTCCATGGCGATCAGCGAAAAGATCTGGAAAAGGTGGTTCTGGATCATATCCCGCAAAACTCCCGATTGCTCGAAGTAGCCTCCGCGGTCCTCCACGCCGATACTTTCGGCTGCTGTGATCTGAACGTGATCGATGTAGCGCCGGTCCCACAGCGGCTCGAATATGCTGTTGGCGAAACGCAGCACCATGATGTTTTGAACTGTCTCTTTTCCCAGGTAGTGATCGATCCGATAGATGTCTTCTTCCCTGAAGACGGCCCGCAGCTTCTCGTTCAGACTCCGAGCTGTTTCCAGATCCCGACCGAACGGCTTTTCCACAATGATGCGACGCCATGCGGTTGAATTCCGCGCGGCCAGTCCTGAATCTTGCAAGCCCTTTACGATCCCCTCGTAAATGCTGGGCGGCGTCGAGAGATAGAAGAGGCGATTCCCGCCGGTCTCCCGGTCTTTTTCAATCTCGTCCAATCTCTCTTCGATGCGACGAAAGGCTTCCGGTTCACCGGTGTCAGCGGTTTGATAGTGCAACTGTCGAGCAAAGCTCTCCCAGACTTTCTCGTCCGCTTCAGAGGAAGAGTGCTTTTCCACGGCCCCGCGCATCTCGCTGCGAAACTCGTCATCCGACCTGTCGGTTCTGGCTGTCCCGAAAATGACGAATCCACGCGGCAGCAGATTCTGCTGGTATAGCCGAAACAGCGAGGGGATCAGCTTGCGCGAGGTCAGATCGCCTGAAGCTCCGAAGATGACGGCCGTACAGGGATCAGCGCTTTTCTCCAGGCGCAGACCCTGTCGCAACGGATTTTTCGTCACGCTTCACCCCTTTTCGGTGTATCCGGTTTCGGCGTACCAGTCCGTGTGCACTGGCGCAGCTTGGGGGCGATCCCTGCGCCGGTAGCGGTGGGAACCAAAGAAGTCCCGCTGCGCCTGGGTCAGATTCTGCGGCAGGTCGGCGGTGCGCAGACTGTCGTAATAGGTGAGACTTGAGGTCAGGCAGGGAATCGCAAGCCCGGACTGAACGGCTGCCGAGACGAAGCGCCGCCACGAATCCTGGCGGGGGGCCAGCCATTTCTGAAAAGGGTCGCTCTCCAAAGGGGTCCACAGCTCGGGCTCTGCACGGTACAACTCCTGTAAGGTGGAAAGCAAGTCCGCCCGGATGATGCACCCGCCTTTCCAGATCCGGCAGACCTCGCTCCGATCGATCCGCCATTGGAAGTCGACGGATGCTTCCTGAATCAGAGACAGACCCTGGCAGTACGACACCAGGAAGCTGGCGAAAAAGGCATCGTGGAGCTGTTTTGAAATTGCGGCTTTATCCGATTCGAGGCGGGGCTGCGGTCCGGCAATTCTACGAGACACTCGCTCCCGATTCTCCTTTTGCGCCGAGAAAAAACGCGCCTCGATCGCCGAATAGATTGATGAAATCGGGGTGCCCAGATCCAGCGCCGCCTGAGCGGTCCATTTTCCAGTCCCCTTCTGCTCGGCCTGATCCAGGATCGCCTCCACGAGCGGCTGTCCCGTTTCCTCATCTTTAACGGTGAAAATTCTGGAAGTGATGTCCAGCAGAAACGAACGCAGCGGCCCTCGATTCCAGGAATCGAACAGGTCGCCGATTTCAGCCGAATCCATTCCCAGCAGCCGCTTGGCCGCATCGTAGGCTTCCGCCAGCAACTGCATCACCGCGTATTCAATCCCGTTGTGCACGGTCTTGACGAAATGACCGGCGCCGCCGGGTCCCACGTAGGCCACGCAGGGGCCGTCTTCGACCTGCGCGGCGATCTTTTCCAGCACCGGCGCGATTTGAGAATAGGCTTGGCGGTCGCCGCCCGGCATCAGCGAGGGACCGTAACGCGCCCCCATTTCCCCTCCGGAGACGCCCGTGCCGAAAAAATGCACGCCATCGGATCGCAGGGCTTCGCAGCGCCGCTCCGTGTCCGGGAAATGCGAATTGCCGCCGTCGAGCAGAACGTCTCCCTCCTGCAGCAGCGGCATCAGTTTGCCAATGGTCTCGTCGACCGGAGCCCCGGATTTGATCATCATCAGAATGCGCCGCGGACGGGGAAGCGCTTCCGCCAACTCCTGCAGTGTGCGGAATCCCTGGATCTTCCTGCCGGCGCCTTCGCCGGAAAGAAACCGTTCGGTCGCCTCGTATTCCCGATTCCAAGCGGCAACGGGAAACCCCTTCTCCTCGATGTTCAGCGCCAGGTTCCGGCCCATCACCCCCAGACCGATGATCCCAAATACGGATGGAGTTACGGTCATGCCCGCTCCCTATTCTGCGGATTGGGGTCGACACAGCTGGCTGCTCGGCCACAAAACGCCCAAACGTTTTGCAGTAAGTTAACCGGTGCTAGCCCGGATTTCTCAAACCCCTCCGTGGCGAGGGCGTGGATGCAAGGCGCCCGACGCAGGCCCCCGCAGTCGTACTCGTGCAGTACGTCGAGGAGGACAGGGAGCGGCAACGCAGCAGACGTGCCGCTATCCGACACCGCCGCAGGAGGGGTTTGAGAAATGCGGGCTGGGTGCCATTCCGGAAAACGAATTCGAGCAAAATGAAAGCCACCCATAGAAATCAGCATACACGAACTTACCCAGACCTTCGTGGCCGCAATAGCGCGCGGTGCTCGAACTTCCGCTTATTTCACTTGGCCGTCGAGGAAGGTCACGATGCGCGGCGCCAGAGCCTCGAGCCGCTTCGTCTCGCATTCCCAGATGACGAAGACCTTCCATCCGAGTTGATGGAGTTTTGCCTGGTTCTCGCGGTCTCTCTGCTGGTTTCTCGCCAGCTTTTTCAACCAGTACCTTCGGTTGGAGGCCGGGCGGTTGCAGCCCGCCTGACAGTCGTGAACGTGCCAGAAGCAGCCGTGGATGAAAATTACCGCTCGACGACCCGGAAAAACAAGATCCGGCCGCCCCGGCAGATCCTTGCGGTGAAGACGGTATCGATACCCAAGACCATGCAGCAGTCTGCGGACGGTCATTTCCGGTCCGGTGTTCTTCGATCGAACCTGAGCCATCGCATAGCTGCGCTGTTCGCGCGTTAACGTGTCTGCCATCGAACTCTTCGAAAACAGCTTAGCAGTTCGTCCGCGGTTCCGTGTTCCGTGCGCTGGGTGATCTCAAATGCGGTGGTCTCTCTTATTTGACCGAAAGGAAATGGCTACCGTACAATTTGCTGTCCGTGCTACATTCAAAAATGGGGAGCCTGCGGAAGTCAGCACTCTTGAAACGGACCGCGGCGCCTGGCAAACCGTTTTGGAAAGACAAAGGAAATGAGTCCATCGGATCGTTCGGCCTATTTACAGGCGATTTTCGACAGTCTGCCTGTCGGCGTGTTGGTGGCCGACGACGACGCAGTGTACGTGGACGCCAACCCCGCCGCCTGCAAACTTCTGGGCCGTTCCCGGGAGCAGATTATCGGGACGTGCGTCGGCGACATCGCGGCGCCGGGGCGCAGATCCGACACTGAGGAACAGTGGCGAGCTTTTCTGAAGCATGGCTCCCAGTCTGGTGTGATTGAGATCCGGCTCCCGGACGGGCAGCCTCGAAACCTCCATTTCCAGGGGTTTGCCGGATTCGTTCCGGGAATGCACTGCTCCTTCTTGACGCTCGAGCCCAGAATGCCCATTCAGACCGCCGCCCGAGAGGGTCTTTTGACTATTTGCCCCTGGACTCACCGTGTCCTCTTCGAAGGAAGCTGGCTCAGCTTTGAAGACTATCTGCAGCAAGCCCATGGCGTTCTGGTCACGCATGGCATCTCTCCAGACGCCTTCTCAAACCTGGAATCCTGATCGTTATTTGGGTGCTGAGTGCTTGGTGCCTGGCGCTTTTGAAGGGATTTTGGGCAACGGAATTACATGGCCGCCGAATGTCGGAGCTGCGGGCGCCGCTTCGCCGGACCTTGACACGCCCCCGC
Organism: uncultured Acidobacteriota bacterium; assembly: GCA_964484155.1. Taxonomy (GTDB): domain Bacteria; phylum Acidobacteriota; class UBA6911; order RPQK01; family JAPXNP01; genus DATKAT01. The sequence continues at coordinate 23,795 of CAZAEY010000025.1, read as the reverse complement.
GCTTCATTGCAGGTCCTCATTCAATGGGTTAAGATTGAAGTACTTAGCCTGATCTGGGGAGCGATAAGAACACGAATCGCTCGACGGGAGGACCAAATGGAAATCATAACAGCGAAGGCCGCTGATTCACTGGCCGTGCGCTATCTCTTCGGGAAATCCGATTTCCTGTCATTGTCGAATAGCCCCACCGGGAATCCATCAGAACTTTAATTCGAAGTCGTAGTGATGGCGGAGAAGGCCGCATCGGTCGAGCCTCCTGGGCTGGTCTTCATGCGCCTCTGTTAGCTGGAAAGGAGAGAGTGAGATATGTGGACTGAAATTCAGATTTATGCCGGGGATGTGACAGGGATGATGGGAGGATACCTGCCCACGCTGTTGGCGGCCATTCTCGTTTTAATAGTAGGCTGGCTGGTGGCCTGGGTCATTTCCGTTCTGGCGCGAAAGGCCCTCCATCGGACATCTCTCGATAACCAGATAGCGGCCTTGGTGACCGGACAGGACGCTCAGGCCGAGATCGAGGTGGAGAAGTGGTTCAGTCGAGCGATTTTCTACTTCTTAATGCTCTTCGTTCTGGTCGCTTTTTTCCAGGTGCTCGGTTTGCCCGGCATTACGGAGCCGATGAACCGCTTTCTCGTGGAAGTCTTCGAGTATCTCCCTCGTTTGATTGGGCCGGCGCTTTTGGTGCTTCTGGCCTGGATCCTGGCGACGACCTTGCGTTTCGTCGTCCGCACGTTGCTGGAGCGTGCCGGAGTCGACGAGAAGGTGGTCGAACATACCAGGAAGGACGATCGGAATGTGAGCGAAACGAAAACGTTTCCTCTGTCGAAAACCCTGAGCGAGACCGTGTATTGGCTCGTCTTCCTGCTCTTTCTTCCCGCGATTCTGGGTCCTCTTGGACTGGACGGCATTTTGGGGCCGGTTCAAGACATGGTGGGGCAATTGCTTGGCTTTCTGCCGCAATTGCTCGGCGCGGCCTTGATTTTTGCTGTGGGATGGTTCGTAGCGCGTATCGTTCAAAGGATTGTGACCAGCCTGCTGTCCGCCCTGGGAACCGACCGGTTCGCCGAGCAGGTCGGCCTGTCAAAGGCCCTCGGAAAACAGAGCCTATCGGGCTTGGTTGGAACGATCGTCTATGTGCTGATCCTTATTCCGGTGCTGATTGGAGCGCTCGATGCTCTCCGGCTGGAGGCACTGACTCGCCCCGCAAGCGAAATGCTGAACACGATCCTGCTGGCATTGCCCAACGTCTTCGCTGCGTTTCTGATTATCGCAATCGCTTATTTCGTCGGACGAGTTGTTGCGGGACTGGTCAGCACGATTCTGTCCTCAGTCGGCTTCAACACGATTCTGCAGAAGCTGGGCGTCACCCAGGAACCACTCGAGGGTCGACGATCTCCGTCCGAAATCGTCGGAACGCTGACGCTTCTCGCGATCGTCGTCTTGGCGGCTTCTGAAGCCGCCGATCTTCTGGGATTCACTGTGTTCAGCACCCTGGTGAGTCAGTTCATCGTTTTTGGAGGCAAAGTGCTGCTGGGGATCGTCATCTTTGGAGTCGGTCTCTATCTGGCAAATCTGGCCTCGGCCGCAATCCGCTCCAGCAGGGCGCGCGAAGCGGGACTTCTTAGCTTGGGGGCGCAGGTGGCGATCCTCTTTCTCTCGGGAGCCATGGCACTCCGTCAGATGGGGCTCGCCAACGAAATCATTCAGCTGGCCTTCGGACTGATCCTGGGAGCGATCGCCGTAGCCATTGCTCTGGCTTTCGGCCTGGGCGCCCGGGACGCAGCCGCAAAACAGGTGGAACGCTGGCAACAAAATCTCGAATCGCCGTCAGCCGACAAAGGAGGAAGCCCCGGCAAGAAGTGAAGGTTCGATCCGCGTGCTGAGTGAGAAATGCGGGCTACGTGCTACCTGCTTGGTGCTGAAACCTGGAAACGGGTTTTCCGTTCAGGAGGTGGAAATCTTCCCGGGAAAGCCCCCGGAGTCGATGGCGTAACAAAGCAGAGGTGCGGCAGCAATCTGGAGGACTATCTCAGGAAGCTGTCGGTGCGGCTGGCGAAGCTACGCTTGCGGCAGGCGCTTTCTATGAGCAGGAGCCTCCCACTTTAAAGGTGTGAAGGCCTATCGGCTTTCCAATGCGGCGAATCCCCGGCGCTACCGGCTTCTGATGACGAATTGGACAGTAATAGTTCCGGAGACTCGCCCTCAAGCGTCAAGACACGCAGTCTGCCGGTCGCATCGAAATTTCGCTCTTGCCCTTCCAGCGGATGGCAGAACAGCAGAAGCGGGATAATTCATTGCGCCCGGCTCTTGTGACGAAGCCGAACGGTCGACGGCGCTGACATAAGACTTGCATACAACCATACCGGTCGAATCCGACGATTGCCAGTCCGGATCGACCGCACGGGTTTTAAGCTATCGAGCTCAGGTCGTGGATGCGCGCGCGCAAGGCGTTACGAATCGGTCCGGGAGCGGTGTTTCAGTGAATTATTGGTTTCTCTCGACGTTTAATTGGTTCTCCTTCAGTCTGACAGGACGGATACACTCAGAACTGTGCCATGACAGCGGCGAGCGACCTGCAGAAAATTTTGGACGGCTATTCGATTGGGTTCGACGAGCCGGCGACACTGGACTTTCTGGTGGCGTTGCGCAAAGAGGGCGTTCTGAGCGACGAGAATTGGCGCAGGATACTGCAGTTGCTTGCATCCGCGATGGAAGAATTGAGCCGTCCGGAGCCGGAGGGAGATGGGAAAGATGCGATCAATCTCGACGCCGACCCGCGCAATGACGACTGGATTCGCATTGTCGGCGCTCGGCGCCGCGCCGGATACCGGATGCCTTCACGGGCCTCTCTTTGGCTCTGGTGGATCAGCTTCGACCGTGAAGACGCTGCGTTCTGGCAACAAGTGGGTCGCGTTGCAGAGAAGAGGGAATTTGCGGAATTCCTGTAGCGCTTCAGCCTGGCTGGCGATTTCTGCGGGAAGGCGTCCACTTCTGGGCCGGCGGCCTCAACCCAGCCCCCACGGGACTGGGCTAAAGACTGCCGGCCTTGCGGCCTCAACCCAGAACCCAGAACGCAGAACCCCGGGACTTGACAAAAAAGATGTCGATTTTTGCGGAGCTGAATCGTCTAAAGGCAAGAAGGAGGTATCTTCAATGACTAACAAGTTTCTTTTTTTGCTGCATGAGACGCCGGGTTCCTGAAGGTGATCCGTGGTTGCGGTTCCGGTCGTCGCCTGAGGCGCCGCGCACTTTATAGGTTCTTCACTCCCCCGAGCCTTCGGCCTTTCTCCGCAGGAAGGCGGGGATTTCGAGTTGGGATGGGGCTCCCTCCTCGAACGGCTCCTCTGCGCGGCTTCTGGCGAATGGGGAGCGGTCTTCTTCCTGCTGGTTGGAGGCCAGCGCCAGATTGGCGGAGCGGAAGGGGGAGGCGGATTCCTCGGGTTCCTCTTCGGGCCGGAGCTGTCCCGGGGCGTAGTCGAATCCGGTGGCGATGACGGTGATCTTGATCTTGTTCTGCATCTTTTCGTCGAACACGGAGCCGAAGATGATGTGGGCGTCCGGATGGGCGGCTTCCTGGATGACTCGGCTGGCCTCGCTGACCTCTTGCAAGGTGATGTCCTGGCTGCCGGTAATGTTGATAAGCACGCCCCGGGCGCCCTCGATGCTGGCGTCCTCCAGCAGCGGACTCCACACCGCTCGCCTGGCCGCCGTCACGGCGCGATCGTCTCCGTCGGCCACTCCGGTTCCCATCAGCGCCATGCCCATGTTGGACATAATGGTCTTGACGTCGGCGAAATCGAGGTTGATGACGCCGGGCACGGTGATCAGATCGCTGATTCCTTGGACCGCCTGACGCAGGACGTCGTCTGCGAAGCGAAAGGAATCGGCAAGAGAGGTTCCAGCCGGAACCGTCGTCAGCAGCTTTTCATTGGGGATGGTGATGACCGTGTCGGCGCTGTCCTTAAGATCGTCCAGACCGTTGCGGGCCTGGTGCATCCTCTTTTTTCCTTCGAAATGAAAGGGGGTGGTGACAACCGCGACCGTCAGGGCGCCCAGTTCGGTAGCCAGGCTGGAAACGATGGGGGCGGCGCCGGTGCCAGTGCCTCCTCCCAGACCTGCGGTCACGAAGATCATATCTGAGCCGTCCAGCATCTCGATGATCTTTTCGGTGTCCTCGAGGGCGGCTTGGCGGCCGACTTCCGGATTCGATCCCGCGCCCAGGCCCTTGGTCAGCTTTTCGCCCAGATGCAGCTTAACGGTGGCACGGGCAAGCCGGAGCGCCTGCACGTCGGTGTTGGCGGCGATGAAGTCGACGCCTTGGATGCCGGCCTCGATCATCCGATTGACGGCGTTGCATCCTCCTCCACCGACGCCCACCACCTTGATGGACGCCGACTTCAGGGAATCCTCGTCGAAAGTCAGCTTAATATTGCGATTTTGGGCCATGACGTATGCTCCATGCTCCCTTGCCGGTCGCCGGGCGACCGGCGGGACCTAACCAGACCTTAATCTGTTTTTCGAGTTCACCCGATCTTCTCCAGCAACCACGATTTCATTCGCTCGGCTCTGGCCCGGGGGCGCGGCATGAACATGGAAATGGCTGCGTTCTGGACCCCTTCGCACTGGATGGCGCCGGCGTATCGTAGCAATCCGAGGGCCGTCGAATACGCCGGATGATAAACGGCTTCGTTCGGCCCGGCCACGTTGATGGGATAACCGAGCCGAACCGGCATTCCCAGTTTGTCTTCGGCCCTTTCCACAAGACCGTTCAGCAGAGCCCCTCCTCCGGTCAACACCACTCCGGTCACCAGATCCGACTGAACGCCGACCTTTCTGGTGATGCGGGCCAGCGCGCTCAGAATCTCATCACATCTTGCCTGCAGCACCTGACATAGAAACCGGCGCGGAACGGTTCTGTGCCGACCCGTGCCGACTTCCTCCACCTCGATCATCTCCTCTTCCGGGACGCTTTCCGGGAAGACGGCGCCGGCGGATATCTTCAATTCCTCGGCTTCCTGCAGTGGCGCTTTCAGTCCAATGGCGATGTCTTTGGTGATCAGACTCCCTCCAAGGGGAAGAACCTCTGAATGCCAGATCGTGCCCTGGCTATAGACGGCCACATCGGTGGTTCCCCCACCGATGTCGACCAGAACCGTCCCCAGTTCCTTTTCGTCTTCGGTGAGCACCGCTTCAGCGGAGGCCAGTTGCTGCATGACGACGCCGTTGACTACTACGCCCGCCTTGTTGACCGCGTTGACGATGTTTTGCACGGCCGCGCAGGCGTTGATGACCAGATGGAGATGAACCGAGAGCTTTCTGCCCGTCATCCCCAGCGGGTTGACGATGCCGTTCTGGCCGTCCAGGCCGAAGGTCTGCGTCAACTGATGGATGATCTGGTAGTCCTCTGGCAGGTCGAACTTTATCGCGTCCCGAGTGGCCCGAAGGACGTCCTCAGAGGTGACCTCGCTGTTGCGAGCGGCGATCTCGGTTTGACCGGAGCAGTTGTGGCTGCGGATAAAGGAACCGCCCACGCTCACAAAGGCTGATTCCACGACCGATCCGGCTTCTTCTTCCGCCATTTCCAGCGAGCGCTTGACGCTCCTGACGCTGTCGGTCAAATTGACGACGACGCCTTTTTTCAGACCGAGCGACGGAGACCAGCCGGCGCCCAGCACTTCCAGGGATTCTTCACATACTCGCGCGATGGTGGAGCAGACTTTGGTCGTGCCCACATCGATGCCAGTGACCACTCTTTTTTTTGCCATTTACCTCCGGCTCTTTCCTATCCGGTCACAACTCTTTTGGGCGTATGAAAAATAATCTTGCGGTCGTAGGTGACGTCGACGTACTCGATCAGGCCGTATTTCTCCTTCAATCTCAGATACAAGTCCTTCTGGGAGAGGAACACTTCGTAGCGACTGCGAAACTCCTCCTTGCCCAGATAGATGGGGACCGGATCGTCGATGGCGACGACGGCGATGCGCTCGAGGCTGCCGACGTCGATTTCGGAAATCGAGGCGGTGTGATCGGTCGCTCCTCCGGAAAGGTCGCGGACCACTTCCAGATACCGGTGCATGCGCTGCTGGTTTTCGAAGACGGCGTTTTCCACCGCTATGTTGCGCAAGCCTTGAACGATGGGTCGGGTCAAGGATTCGTAGTTGGGACCGAATTCGTCCAAGACCACTCCGTGGCGATCGACCACAAACAATTGGTTTTCGATGGCGGCCACGGCGACGGGGACTCGTTCCCGCACGTGGATCATGAGCCGATCGGGAAGCTTTCTCCGGACCACGGCGGCATCGACCCAGGCTTCGCTTTCCACCAGCGCCCGTACGCGATGCAAGTCGACCGCAAGCAGATTGGGCGGCAGAACTGCGCCTAGCGATTCGGTCAATTCCCCGACGTCCAACCGCTGAGCGTCCACCACCTCGATGCTGGAGACGGGGAAAAGGTCGTCGGAGGAATGGGCCGTCTGCACGATGAAGACAACTGCGGACGCCAGGCCAATCACCAGGGCGCATTTGGTCGCGAACATGAAATGGCGTCGAATCTTCTGCAGCTTCGTTCTATTCATCGCCGGCGCCACCAATAAAGGATCGTCCGATTCGTCCGACGTCTCCCGCGCCCATCGTCACCAGCAGGTCTCCCGGCCGGGTCTCGTTGCGGAGCTGTTCCAGAAGGAGATCCGGGTCGGGCGCGTAATGAACCGTCCGGAATGCGGAAATCATTTCCGCCAGCCGCGCAGAATCGACTCCTTCGATGGGCGCTTCGCCGGCGGCGTAGACGTCCATCAGGTAGAGTTCATCGGTCTGGCCGAAGCATTGCGCCAATCGTTCCATCAGGTGAAGGGTACGGGAGAAGCGATGCGGCTGGAACACAAGCACGATCCGTCGTCCCATGCTGCGGCAGGCCTCCAGCGTGGCCTCGATTTCAGCCGGATGGTGGCCGTAATCGTTCAGAACAGTGACGCCGTTCCTCTCGCCAATCCGTTCCATTCTCCTTTCAGCTCCTTGAAATACCTGCAGTGCCCGGGCGATGGTCGGAAAAGGGATCTCGAGCGAAGAGGCCATGGCGACGGCGCCGAGCGAATTCAAAGCGTTGTGCTTTCCGCGCACTTTCAATTCGATCATTCCCAGAAGTTCGGTGTCGTCCCAGCAGGCGTACTGGACGCCGTCGGGCGTGGATTCGAGATCGGCGGCGCGAAAGCGCGCCGCGGGCCCAAAGCCGAAGGTTAACATCGGCCGGTGAAGTTTTTTCCAAACCGGCGGGCCGTTAGGATCGTCGGCCCAGACTGCGATGTTGCCGTAAAAGGGGACAGACTGGAGGTGCTCCAGGAAGGCGTCCTGCAGGTCGCCGAGGTCCCGGTAACAGTCGAGATGGTCCAGGTCGATATTTGTCAGCAGCGCATGGATGGGGCGCAATTTCAGGAAGCTGCGGTCGCTTTCGTCCGCCTCCGCCAGCACGTGCGCCCCGGAGCCGGCCACGGCGTTGCTTTCCAGTTGCGGGACCCGAGCGCCCACAACGATGGTGGGATCGAGCCCAGCCTGGCGCAGGATCAGGGCCAGCATGGCGGTGGTGGTTGTTTTTCCATGGGTGCCGGTGACGGTGATTCCTTCAGCTCTTCTGAGCAGTTCGGCCAGGATCTCGGCGCGATGAACCGTCGGCAGGCCGCCCTGGCGGGCCGCCTGCAGCTCCGGGTTTTCCTCTGGAATGGCGGTGGAAAAGACGACCGCCTCGCAATCCTGCAGATGGCGCTCGCTGTGGCCGATTGCGGTGCGGGCGCCCAACCGGGCCAGCCTGCGCACGATCGGGCTGTCGATCCGATCGGAGCCGGACACCTGAAATCCCTTCGCCAGAAGGATTTCGGCCAGGCCGCTCATTCCGATGCCGCCGATACCGATAAAGTGTATCTTTCGAATCTTCCCGAACATGGTCGCAGTTTTCGTCGTCAAAAGTTTCAGCGAGGTTACTGAGCGTTTCCCTGGCCGTGGGAGGGGCTTTTGGACAGGGTGGGATGTACCGAATGGAGAAAAACCTCCCAGGGCCGCGGCGGAAATCCCAATAACCTCACTGAAGCTTTTGAAACGGTCAATCGTCAATTCTCCTGATCGTTCGAACTCCATTTCCAACTTTTTTATGTGGGCGTCGGAGCGGCGAAACGTCTGCCTGAGTCCCGACGCCTTGTTCAACGGGACCTCTCGATCAACTCCTCCATCAGTTCCAGGATTTGTTCCGTGCTGTCGGGGCGCGCCAGGGTGCGGCTCGATACGGCGATTTTGCGGAGCCGCGGTCGATCTCTCTCCAGCCCCGAAATGCACTCCGCCAGCTTCCTGCCGTCAATTTCCTCTTGCACCAGGAGAACTGCCGCTCCCTTGGATGCCATGGCTTCCGCATTGCGCGTCTGGTGATCGTCAGCCGCCTGCGGAAAGGGAATCAGGATGGAAGCCTTTCCGGCGGCGGCCAACTCGGCGACCGAAGAGGCGCCGGAGCGGCTGACGATCAGATCCGCCCAGTCAAACCGGCGTGGCATGTCGTCGATAAATTCCTGAACTTCGGCCTTAAATCCGCCTTGCTGGTAGGCCGTGCGCACGGCTTCCGTATCGAACTTTCCTGCCTGGTGACAGATGCGAAACTTTTCCGGCTCCAGGAAGTTCAGGGCTTCCCGCATGAGGCGGTTCAGGGGGCGGCTCCCTTGGCTGCCGCCGAACAGAAGAATGCGGAGCGGGCCTTCCGCTGCAGGCGCAGAGCGGATCTGAAAAAACTCCTTGCGGACTGGAATTCCTGTTACTCGACATTTTTCCCCGAAGAATTTGCAGGTTTCCTGAAAGGCGACCGCCGCCGCATCCACACGGCTTGCCAGACGGCGATTGGCAAAACCTGGATAGGCGTTTGGTTCGATCGCCAGCGTCGGAAGTCCCATCCAATGCGCGCAAAGGACTACCGGACCGGAGGAATATCCGCCCAGTCCCACGACGATGTCTGGCTGAAACCGCTTCAGGATCCTGCGAGAGGCCCAGAGGCTCGCGGGGAGTTGAAAAAGTGTTTGCAGGGCGGTGCGCAGGCTCACTCGATTGAGGCCTCCCAGCCGGATCGTTTCCAATCGGAACGAGGTTCCGGGAATGATACGGCTTTCCATTCCTCGCCTGGTTCCGACGAAGAGGATTTCGGCGCTGGAGTTTCGACGCAGAAGCTCCCGCCCCAGAGCCACCCCCATGTAAACGTGACCTCCGGTGCCGCCGCCTGCAAACGCCACTCTGCCGATTGTTTGACCCGCCAAGATTCGCCCAACTCCTTTCTCCTTACGCTCCTCTCCATTCCGGGAGCGTGAGTCTGCCCCGGGAATGCTTCGAAATATTCAGAAGGATCCCCATGCCGCACAGCGTCATCAGCATGGAAGAGCCGCCGGCTGACACGAAGGGCAGGGGGATTCCCTTGGTAGGCAAAACGCTCAGGACGACGCTGACGTTCAGCATCGCCTGCACGACCACCGATGCCACGATTCCGAGTCCCAGATAGGCGCCGAACAGGGTGTCGGCGCGGAGAGCCACTCGTGCGCCGAACCAGAAGAGGCACCCGAAAAGCAGCACCAGAAGCCCGGCTCCCAGAAATCCGAGTTCCTGGGCGATCAGTGCGAAAATGAAGTCGGTGTGGGGTTCCGGCAGATAAAACAGCTTCTGCGTTCCCTGTGCGTAGCCCATTCCCGTGATGCCGCCCGAGCCCACCGCGATGAGGCTCTGGCGGATCTGATAGCCGGCGCCCAGAGGGTCTGCTCCGGCATCCAGAAAAGTCAGCATCCGATTTCGCCGATAGGGAACGGAAAGGATTAGAAAGTACAGGGCCGGAAGTGCCATCATCAGCGCGCCCGCAAAGTAGCGGAAGGAGAGGCCCCCAAGAAAGAGCATAAAGGCGGTCAGGAAGGCGAGAATCAGCGCGGTCCCCAAATCAGGAGCCACCAGAACCAGCAGGATCAATAGCGACGGGAGAGACAGAAGTTTGATCAGGGGAAGGTCCAGTCGCTCCACCTGACCGCCCCGATGGATCAGATAGGCCGACAGCATCAGGATGACTACCAGCTTCGCAAGTTCGGAAGGCTGAAAGTTGAGCGCGCCCAGGTTGACCCACCGGTGCGCGCCGTTGACTCCGGATGAAAGCAGCGCGGCGATCAGGAGCCCGGCCGTGCCCGCAAAAGCGGCCCCCAGAAACCAATGATGCTGATAAATCCGGTAATCGACTTGCATGGTCATCAGCAGCAAGCCCAGCCCGATCGTCACGGCCAGAAGCTGGCGCACCAGAATGGCGCCGGGCGAACCGTAAAGTTCGCTGGAAATGACCGAGGAGGCGCTGAATACCATCACCAGACCGTACGCAAGCAGCAGCAGGACGGTGATCAGCAGACCTTTGTCGTACGGGATCTTTCGGTTCATCGGCACCGCTCCTCGCGCGTGTGCTCCAGCGCCTGTGCCGTTTCCTTGAAGACCCGTCCCCGGTGCTCGTAGTCGTCAAACATGTCGAAGCTGGCGCAGGCCGGAGACAGCAGCACCAGATCGCCGGGGCGCGCTTCTGCGAACGCCTCGCGGACGGCCTCTTCCAGACTGTCGCAGCGCCGCTGGCCGAGTTCCCGGGGTAGCGTACGGGAGATCTTGTCCGCCGCCGCGCCGATCAGAAGCACTTTGCGCGCCCGGGCTTTCAGCAGATCGCTCAGAATCGAAAAATCGCCCCCTTTGTCCAGTCCGCCCATGATGACGAAGAGGGGGCGGTCGAAGGCCTCCAGGGCCTTGGCGGTCGATTCGGGATTGGTGGCCTTCGAGTCGTTGTAAAAATCGACTCCCTGAATCTGGCAGACGAACTCCAGCCGGTGCTCCACGCCCGGAAACGAGCGTACGCCATCGCGAATCTGATGGGCGGGGATGCCGAGCAGATAGGCCGCCGAGGCAGCGGCAAGCACGTTTTCCAGATTGTGCAGCCCCATCAGCCGAGACTCCGCGGCGGGCATCACCGCGAGGGCTTCATCGCGCCACTGAATCGTCAGGATCCCGTCCCGGACGCCGGCGCCGGGTGAGTTTTGGCTTCGTCGGCTGAAATAGAATTTTTGGGCCTTCAGCGAGCCGTCCAACGATGCGGTAGTCGGGTCATCCATGTTCAGAACGGCGAAATCTTCGGACGTCTGATTGAGAAAGACCCGCTTCTTGGCTGCCAGGTAGGATGCGAAATCGGGATACCGATCCATGTGATCCGGCGTGACGTTCAACAGCAAGGCGATGCGGCAGCGAAAGCTGGAAATGGTTTCCAGTTGAAACGAGGAAAGCTCGACCACAAAGACGGTTTCCGAATCGGAGTCTTCGGCGAACTGGACCAAAGGAGTGCCCACGTTGCCTCCGACGACGGTTTTCAGTCCCGCCTCTCGGCAAATGCGGCCCAGCAGTTCTGTGGTCGTGGTCTTGCCGTTGGATCCGGTAATGCCTACAAAGGTGCCCCTGGAATAGCGATAGGCCAGCTCGACTTCGCTCCAGACGGGGACTCCCGCTTCGACGGCGGCCTGAAGTTCGGGAAGGGAAGTCGGCACTCCGGGGCTCAAGACGACCAGGTCGGCCCGCAGGAAGTCTTCCCGGTCATGTCCGCCCAGCCGGAGCCGCACCGCGCCCTGCAGCGAGCTGACGGCATCCTGCAGTTCCTCAGCCGGCCGCAGGTCTGTCGCCGAAACCCGAGCCTGCCGGCGCAACAAAAACTGCACGGCTGCCAGGCCGCTACGGGCCAGACCCACCACCAGGATGCTCTTTCCGCTCAAGTCCATAGTTAACGCAGCTTCAACGTGGTCAGACTGAATAGCGCGAAAATCAGGCCTAAAATCCAGAAGCGGATCACGACCTTCGGCTCTTTCCAGCCGAGCAGTTCGAAATGATGGTGAAGCGGAGCCATCTTTAGGATTCGTTTTCCTGAAAACTTGAATGAACCCACCTGCAGAATGACCGAGAGGGCCTCGATGACGAAAATGCCTCCGATGGAGACCAGAAGCAATTCCTGCTTGATAAGGATTGCGACTGTGCCGATGGCGCCGCCCAGCGACATCGAGCCGACGTCGCCCATAAAGATTTCGGCGGGGTAGCTGTTGTACCAAAGAAAACCCATCAGCGCCCCCACCATGGCCCCGCAGAAGATCGTCAATTCGCTGGCATAGGTGTTCTTGATCAGTCCGAGGTAGGTGGCGAAGGTGGCATGAGCCGTCACGTAAGTCAAAACGGTCAGCGAAGCCGCCGTGATGATCACAAGGCCGGCGGCCAGCCCGTCCAGGCCATCAGTCAGATTGACGGCGTTGCTGCTGCCGATGATGATGAACACGACAAATAGGATCAGCGGCAGAAATGTCGAAAAGCCGAATACAACCAGATCCAGTTCGGGGGTAAACCTCTTGAAGAATGGCATGCTGAGTCGGATTGAATACAGGTCTGCGTAGTACAGCCAGATCAGCGTTCCGGCAATACCGAGGGCGAACAGGATTTGCAGGCCGATTTTTTGCTTGACCTTCAATCCGAGCGACTGCTTGCGCACCACCTTCAGGTAATCGTCCAGAAAACCGATGGTGGCGAAAAAGAGCAGGGAGACCAGGGCCACCCAGACGTACCCGTTCGTCAGATCAGCCCACAGCAGGGTCGGAACCAGGATGCTGATCACGATCAGGATCCCGCCCATGGTTGGGGTTCCGGCCTTCGTCTGATGCGAGCTGGGGCCGTCGTCGCGAATATACTGACCGATTTGAAAGCGGCGAAGCCTGGCGATCAGCCAAGGTCCCAGCAGCAGGCTGATCATCAGTGCGGTCAGCGAGGCGTAGGCCGTTCGAAACGTGATGTACCGGACGACGTTAAAGATGGTGAATTCGTCGGCCAAGGGATAGAAGAGATGGTAGATCATTTCTTCGCCTCCCGACTCTCGTCCCGGCTCTCGAGGGCGGCCTCGACGATCTTTTCCATACGGACCCCGCGAGAGCCCTTGACCACGAGCAGATCTCCCGGTTGCAGAAGAGAGCGGATCGGGACGGCCGAATCCTGAGAGGTTTCAAACTCCAACACGCGATCTTCAGGAAATCCTCGCATGCGGGCGCCTTCAGCGATATGGCGGGCCATGCTTCCCACGGCGATGAGAAGGTCGATCCGGGCAGAGGAGACCTGGCGGCCCGTATCCCGGTGCATTTCTTCAGACTGTTTGCCGAGCTCCAGCATGTCGCCCAGAGCCAGCAAGATTCTTCCTTTCCGTTTGATCAGTCCCAACGTTTCCAGCAGGCTCTCTACGGCGGCCGGATTCGAGTTATAGCAATCGTCCCAGACGTCGAATCCCGGCCCGTTCAGCAATCGCCCGCGACCTTCCAGAGGGGCCAGGGCAGGCATGGCGTTTTCGATCCGATCGGGTGACACGCCGAATTCCAGAGCCACTGCCACCGCCGCCGCGAGGTTATACAGGAAGTGGCGACCGGCGAAGGGAACCATTCCCTGCAGCGGGCCGGCCCATGTCCGAAGCGTCACTTCCGTTGATCCGGGATTTCTGAATTGGAACCGCTCCACTCCGACGGCCGCTTGCTTCGAGAATCCGAAAGAGATCCGCTTCCCCTTGAAGGCGTCGGCTAGACGAACCAGGCGGGTGTCGTCGCAGTTGAAGAAAAAGACGCCGTCTTCGGAAAGCGACTCGAGGATTTCGCCCTTGGCCCTGGCGATGTCGTCGACTCCGTCGAAGAATTCCAAATGAACCGGAGCGATATTGGTCAGCAGGGCTGCAGTTGGAGCGCAAATTGCGCCCAGCCGGCGAATTTCTCCGGCGCGATTCATTCCCAGCTCAAGCACCGCAAGATCGTGACCCGCCTTCAGTCCCAGAAGGGAAAGCGGCAGGCCGATCTCGTTGTTCAGGTTGCCTGGCGTCTCCAACACTCGAAACTTTTCAGAAAGCAGACGGGCCGCGAAATGGCGGGTGGTCGTCTTTCCCATGCTTCCGCTGACTGCCAGCAGGGGGCGGCCCCATTTCCGACGCACGTGGGACGCCAGCTGTTGCAGGGCACCCAGCGTGTCGGGAACCACGATCAGGTTGCAACCAGGCCGCATCGAGTCGTTCCAGCCCGGATCGGTTTTCGACGTCAGTACGAGGGCGGCGCCTTTACCGAGCGCTTCCTGTATGAAATCGTGGCCGTCGAATCGGTCTCCGCGAATTGCGACGAACATCTCGCCCGGACGTAGCGTGCGGGTGTCGATGGAGACGGAATCCGGCGCAAGCTGGGAGGGAGGGCTGGAGCCATGAAGGCTGCCTCCCACCGCATTGGCTACTTCCGCCAGGCTCATTTCAATCACAAGGCGCCCCTGACGATTTCGCGCTCGTCCATGTGAATCTTTCGACCCCGGACGTCCTGATAAGTTTCATGCCCCTTTCCCGCCAGAAGCACCAGATCTCCCGGCTCGGCAGTGGCGATTGCATGGCGGATCGCTTCCACCCGGTCCACGATGGTCACGTAGCGCTCGTTCCCCTCAGGAATGCCGGCTGCGATTTCCCGAATGATGCGTTCCGGGTCTTCCGATCTGGGGTTGTCCGAAGTCACGATCAGGCGATCGGCAAGGTCGGCGGCGACCCTTCCCATTTCGGGGCGCTTGCTGCGATCCCGGTCCCCTCCCGCTCCGAACAGACAGATCAGACGCCCCTGCGTCACGCTGCGAGCCAGTTGCAGTACGTTGCGCAGGGCGTCGGGCGTATGGGCGTAATCGATGACGACACTGAACGGGGCGGGAAAGTCGACTTTCTCGAAGCGGCCTGGAACCTGCGGCGCAGACGCCAGACCGCGCGCGATTTCCGAGGTTGAAAAGCCGAGGGCATGGCAGGCGGCCGCCGCCGCCAGGAGGTTGTAGAGATTGTGCCGGCCGATCAACGAGCATTGCACCTGCACCGATTCTCCGAAGAACGAAACCCGCATGCGCGTCCCTTCCACAGAGGTATGTGGGTCGATGGGACGGATGTCGGCATCAGCAGCCAATCCGAAAAGAATTCGGCGAACGTCTTTGGGCAGCTTCAGGCGGCGTCCGAACTCGTCGTCGCAGTTCACGACGGCGCATTCGAGCGCCGGATTGAATGCACGGTCGAACAATTTCGCCTTGGCCGCGAAGTATTGGTCCATGCTGGAGTGGAAATCCAGATGGTCCCGGGTCAAGTTGGTGAAAACCGCCACCGGGAAGGCGCAGCCCAATACTCGGCGGAGTTCGATGGCGTGCGACGATACCTCCACGGCGCCGAAGCGGCAACCGGCATCCACGGCGTCACGAAGCTTCTGCTGGATGTCAACCGACTCTGGAGTGGTCAACTCGGAGGCATGGCGGCGCTCTCCCACAATCGTTTCGACGGTGCCCATCAGCAGGGCCGGGCCCCGCAGGCGCAGGATCGAATGGATCAGATAGGCGGTAGTGGTCTTGCCGTTGGTGCCCGTAATCCCCACCAACTGCATCCGGCGCGATGGTTCGCCTTGGAATCGGGCGGCCGCACCTGCCAGGAAGGCCCGAATTTCGGGGACCTGAATCCAAGGGACTGTGATGGACGGCGGCGACGGTCGCTGCGAGACGATGACTCCTGCACCCTTTTTGACGGCGTCGCCAACGAAGTCGTAGCCGTCCATCTTCATTCCCGGAATGGCAAAGAAAGCGGACCCAGGCTTCACTCTGCGGGAATCGTATTCAAGAGTCCGCGGTGAGATTTTAAACAGCTTCGTCATAGCGTCTTCACTCATTGCCTCACTGCCGCGTCCTGCCGGGAAGCCGAGCGAGACGGCGCGGTCTGAGAAAAGAAGACCTCGCAGACGGCGCCCGGGTAGACGGTTCGTCCGGGATCCGGCCTCTGGCTGACGGCGGTCCCGCTGCCCGAAATTTTCAACTGGATGCCCAGTCTGGCGCACAGTGCAGCCACTTCGCGCAGACTCATGCCGGTAAAATCGGGCAGCATACGGGAATCCAGATCCACCGTGACGGCTCCTTCAGGGGGGTGGGCTTCAGACTCGGCCCCCTCGCGCAGGGCCAGCACCGTTCTGGCCAGATCCTCGGCCGCCAGGCTCTCTTCGAAAGGCAGGCTTTCCTGCAGCCGTTTCGGCGTACGGCCGTAGGCGCCGTCTGACAGTTCAAGCGGAGGCGGGTCGAGGCGGAAGGGCTGGTCTTGAGGGATCTTCAGATGGATCAGCGACCGTTCCATGATCTCTCGAAAGGCCGGGCCTGCGACGTGTCCGCCAAAGAAAATGCCCTTGGGCTCGTCGATCACGACTACGGCAACCAGAGCCGGATCGTGAATCGGGGCGAATCCGACAAATGAAGCGACGTATTTTGACTTGGAGTACCTCCCGTCCACGATTTTCTGGGCCGTGCCCGTCTTTCCGGCCGCACTGTAGCCGTTCAACTGCGCGGATCTGCCCGTTCCCTCCAAAATTGTGTAAGCCATGGCGCGGGTGACCATGCCGGCGGTGTTTTCGTCCAGCACTCGCCGGCGCTCTGGAGCGGTCTGCCGGACCAGGTTTCCGTCAGGCGATAGGATCTGCCGCACGATGTGCGGATCGACCAGATACCCTCCGCTTGCGAAGACGGAGACGGCGCGCGCCATCTGCAGCGGCGTCACCGCCAGCTCCTGTCCGATCGAAAGGGCCCCGATCGAGATTCTGGACCACTGGGAGGGAGGCCGGAGCAGGCCCGCTTCCTCGCCGGGAAGCTCGATACCGGTCCTTTCCCCGAAGCCGAAACGTCGAATGTTCTCGTATAGTCGTTGCTCGCCCAATCGAATCCCGAGTTTCACTGCGCCGACATTGCTGGATTTCGCGATCACCTCCTGAACGGTCAGATCTTCGAAGCTCCTTTTCGCCTCCTTATAGACCTTGCCGGCCAGACGAACCGTGCCGACCCGGCAGTTGACGACCTCATCCAGGGCCGCCAGACCGCTGCTCAACACTCCGGAAAGGGTTACGACCTTGAAGGTGCTTCCTGGTTCGTAATTCTCCAGGATGGCGCGGTTGCGCTGGGCTTCGGGCGAAAGTTCCTGATAGTTGTTCGGATTGAAGAACGGGTAAGAAGCCATGGCCAGGACCTGTCCGTTCGAAGGATCCATGACCACCACGCTTCCGCTTGAAGCCCTCGATGAGGCGATGGTGTCCCTCAAGACCTGTTCCGCGATGTGCTGAATCGTGCGATCCAGAGTCAGCACCAGGATGTTCCCCTCGACTTCCTTTCCCACCGGAGTCCGGTCAATGGCGTTGCGTCTGGCGTCCAGACGCAAGTACACGCGCGTCGTGGCGCCTTTGACCTGTTCGTTGAAGCGATACTCGAGTCCGCCCAGGCCGTCGTTGTCCATTCCCACGAAGCCCAGGACCTGGCCGGCCAGCTCCCGGTTCGGATAAACGCGCCGGCTTTCCTTCTGGGTGTAGATTCCCGGCAGGCCCAGACCCCTGACCATTGCTCCCTGCTGCGGACTGATCTTGCGCTGCAGGTAGACGAAGCTGCGATCGGAGGACAGGCGCTGGAATGCCTCCTCCATGGAGAGGTCCAACAGCTTTGAAATCTGCCTGGCGGCTTCGAAAGGATTGTCGACTTGAGCCGGGTGCGCGAAGACGGACTCCGCAGGCACGCTGGTGGCCAATTCTTCCAGGTTGCGGTCGAGGATGTCTCCCCTGCGAGCGCTGATTTCCAGGAAGCCCTGCTGTTGGCTGTCCGCCAGCATCCGGTAATCGGAGCTCTTCACCCCCTGCAAATAAAGAAGTCGCCCCAGCAGGACGACGATCCACACCGCCACCAACAGGTAAAAAGTCAGGACCCTGGACAGCATGCGGCTTTTCGAACTTCGGGGGCCGCTCGGATCGTTCATTCGCGCAACGTCTCACTTCCCGCGCGGGCATCGGCAAGGAGGTTGGCGGCAACCGCTGGCGCCACGGCGTCGGCCTCCAGGATCAGCACCGCCCGATCGTTCGAGCTGATCAAGCCGACTTTTCGGGCGCTGCTCTCGATTCGCTGCGGGCTGACCATGAAATGGTACTGCGCCTTCAGGGCCTTGTTCTCCTCGGCCATCGCCGCGTTCTGGGCCTTGATCTCCTCGATCTGATAGCGGATGGACAGGATCTCGTTGTGGCTCCCGGCATAGGCCAGGAACATGGCCACGAAGAAGGCGCCGACCAGAGTCCAGCGTGAAAACTGCGAAAGCGCGCTTCGCTCTCCGCCCCTCAGAGCGCGGTTTTCGAATTTCTGAGAGCTAAAATCAACCATTGCTACTCCTTTCCGTTTTCCTCAAAATCTGAAACCGCCGTCTTTTCAACGGCTCTCAATTTGGCGCTCCGACTGCGCGGGTTGCGCCTCAATTCGTCCGGCCCGGCGGTCACCGGCTTGCGGGTCAGGATTCGAACCAGGACCGTTCGAGGGCAGGTGCAGAGCGGATCCGGACGAAAGCACACGCACCGGCCGGCCGCCTTCTGAAAACAGCGTTTGACGACCCGATCCTCCAGGCTGTGAAAGGCGATGGTGACCAGTCGCCCTCCCTTGCGGAGCCGGTGAATGATTTCATTCAGAATCGATCCGAGCCCGGCAAGTTCCTGGTTGACCTCGATGCGGAGGGCCTGGAAAACTTTCGTGGCCGGATGGATGCGTCCGCCGCCCTTTCCCTTTACCCTTACGACCAGTTCGGCAAGCTGCGTGGTGGTCCGAATAGGTCGCGTCTTTCGCTCCTCGACGATCGCGCCGGCAATTCTTTTCGCCGACCGTTCCTCGCCATGCTTGCGGAATATCTCCGCCAACTCTTCCTCGCTCAACTGACTGAGCAGGTCGGCTGCAGTCGTCCGTTGCTCCGGGTCCATCCTCATGTCGAGCGGACCCTCGGAACGGAAGCTGAATCCCCGTTCGGGGCTGTCCAGCTGCCGGCTTGAGACTCCCAGATCGAGCAGGCAACCGTCGAGAGCGCGGATCCCGAGCCGCGTCAGGATGAGGGGCAGGTTCTTAAAATTCTCATGGTAAAACGACGCCTGCGGATATTTGTGCCCGAGCCTTTCCTTGGCCGCAGCCAGCGCCTCTCGGTCACGGTCGATCGCGATCAGCATGCCGCTGCCTTGCAGGGCCTCCAGAATCGCTTCCGCATGGCCGCCTAGGCCTACCGTGCAGTCGACGAGCGTCTGTCCCGGTCGAACCGCCAGAAATTCCAGCACTTCGTCGCGCAATACCGGAATGTGATCCGCAGCTGCATCGATCATTCTTTAAATCCCGAGTTGCGCCAAGGCCGCCGCATCGGCGTCGGTGAAAGGCTCCTCCGTCAAAATCCTCTGGAATCGCTCTTTGTTCCAGATCACCAGGTGATTCAGATACCCCATCACCGCAACATCTCCCTCGATAGCAGCGGCTTCCCTCAGATGCGGCTGCACCAGCACGCGACCTTGCTTGTCTAAATTCGCCGCTTGACCGTAATAGCTGGTGTTGCGTATGAATTTGGCCTTTTCGGGGACCAAACTGGGGGAATTCATCAGGCGGGCCTCGATTTCCTCCCACTCACTCATGGGGTAAATCCGGACATAGGCGCCTGTTACACTCGTGACGAAGAGTTCGGAGCCGTACTCTTCCAGGACCGACCGATGGGCGGCCGGTACCTTGATGCGGCCTTGCGCATCCACTTTGGTGGGAAAAGTGCCCCTGAAAACCAAAACTCGAGTCCTCCTCCAGCGAGAATTATTCCAGAAAAAACCTGTTTAGTCCAGTTTGGTCCAAAATAGTCCATCTTTTTCCCGCCAATGTCAAGAAAAAAATCCGCATGCGGGAAATGGCCCAACTTCAGGGGGACAAGCCGGGCGTCGAAGCTGGGCATGATTTCGGGGTCCAGGCGGTTCAATCGAAAGGGAAGAAGGAGGGCTTTCCGACTTCGATTCTCCCGCCGTGATTTAATTGCAGACCGCATGGCTGCTGTTATCCATCCCACCGCCGTCGTTGCAGAGTCTTCCCGTATAGGAGAAGGAGTCGAAGTCGGTCCGTTTGCCGTCATCGAGGATGACGTCGAAATTGGAAACCGGTGCCGCATCGGGGCCCACGCGGTCATCAAGAGTTGGACTCGGATGGGAGCCGAAAACCAGATTTTCGAGCACGCGATTCTTGGCGGGGCGCCCCAGGATCTGAAGTTTTCAGGAGAGGTCTCGGGGGTGCGGATCGGCAGGGGAAACACGATCCGCGAGGGCGTCACTGTGCACCGCTCAGCAAACGCCGGGGGAGAAACTACAATTGGAGACGGCAATTACCTGATGGCCTACGCCCATATCGCTCACGATTGCCTGCTGGAGGATTCGGTCGTTATGGCCAACAATGTCGCGCTGGCGGGCCACGTTCGAATTGAAGCCTGCGCCTTTATTTCCGGCGGCGTCGTAATCCATCAGCATTGCCGGGTAGGTCGCCACGCCATGATCGGAGGCAACGCCAAGATCACCCTGGACGTTCTCCCTTTCTGTCTGGCAGACGGTCAGAGCCGCACCCGTGGACTCAATCTGGTGGGGCTTCAGCGCAGGGGCTTTTCAATGGAAGAGATCGGCGAGTTGAAGCGTGGGTACCGGGCCCTTTTTTTCGGCGGGAAGCGGCTGAAGGAGCGTCTTGATATTCTGAGCGAATTCGAGTCGCCGCATGTCCGCTACCTGCTCCAATTCATCCGGGAAAGTCAAAGGGGGTTCTGCCGGGCGGAACAGTGAGATGGCGCACACGGACCTGTCGGAATTCGCCCACATCATTCGAATTGAATGAAATCGATCAGAAGTCGGCGGCTGCGGGCCTCCGATCGCTGCCATTGAATCAGAATCGGGCTCTGGTATGTTCCTTCGACGATGGTACCGCTGCCGTTGCGGCCTTCACCGGAGATCATCAGGCTGACGGAGCGTTTCATCCTGAGAAATCGTTCAGCGGGCACTCCAAGGAACTTGTCCAACGCCTTCTCGGCCAGAGTGTCTCGAAGCCGCAAGGCGTCCACCAACTGGTTGACCACCTGCACCAGGTCATATTTGGCGTAATTGAGCATTTTGCCTGGAACCGCTCTGGGATTCTGCAAGGCGTGGCGCCACCTTTCGGCCATAAAGCGAAAAGGATTTCGCAGAACGTCGACCAGGTCGCAGCGCATCAGGAGGGTTTCATATTCATTGACGGTCAACCCTGCGTTGCGCTCGCTCGGCGCCAGGACGATGTCAACCCGCCCGCGACGAACTCCGGATCGAGCGATCCTTTCGCGGATCCGCTCCATCAGGCCCAACCTCGGGTCGTTCAGGTTAACCGACACGACCGAGTGCCCGCTGACGCCGATCTCAGCTTCCAGGGAATCGACCCTGCGCTCGTAGTTGTAGGGAACGACAGAGGTCCTGCGCGTTCGCACGGTCTCCCCGAAAACGCCGTCGAGATCGACGAAGTAAACCGGGCGGCCCCTTCGGACGATGTAAGTGGCGCAATTGGTCAACCCGCTCCCGATAAAGGTGAGGTGGGAATCGGCATTGCGAGGCTCGCTGCGCCTCTGGATTTCGCTCAATTCCTGCCGAAGATGAAGCTGGTCGTGGAAATAGTCGGCGCCGGGCGGAAACAGCCGGCGGTAGGAATCGACGAACCTCCTGACCAGGTCCGGATCGTGGTCGAGGCGTGCGCAGAGCGTCTCCTCAAAGTATCCCGCCGTCGTGTGGTAAGAATAATAGAGCGCTTTGCGAAAACCCTTCAGGCAGTCCCCGAAGCATTGACGGAATCGGTCCTGCACGTCGATCACGTCGATCCGTGCGTTGGGCTTTAATTCAAGTGTGAATTCACAACCGCTTTCCATAGGCTTTGTCGCTTGCGTCGCCCCATGTCTCCCGAAGAGCACAGAGGTTACCGCTTCTCGCGTCGGAAAGTCAACAGGGTCTGTGCGATCTGGGGAAGCGGCCCCCGGTTGTCAATGTTAGCGAAACCGGGGGACAATCAAACGGACGGAACAGGGCGCGCGCCGAGCGGCGACGCATTGCCGCCCCCGCGGTCCGTTGTCTCTGGACGCGCGTCTTTGACGCCGGGCCATCAGATCACGCTTCGGATCGGTGCAATTGAGAAGCTCAAACGAGGGCGTCGAAGAAATCCAGAAATTTCGAATCGGAGGCGCCTGCAAAGGCGTCTGATCTCTTTTGGAGTTTTTGGGGAATCGGCTGGCCGCCGGCGGTTTAGGAAAAGGGAGTTGAAACGGGAAGCCATGAAATCCGAGTGTCTTCGCTTCGGGCAGATTCCGGGACAGAATCCTTTGTTCGTCGCCTGCCTGGAAGGGGAGGAATCGGCGCTTTCATTTTACCCTTCGATACCGCTGACGCCCGAGTCGCTGGTGGCCAGAGCCGAGCGGGCGGGCCGCTTGTCGCGGCTGCAAAGGGCTCCGCTGATCCGCGCTCTGGAGGACTTTCAAGGACGGATCGGCGCCGGTTCCAAAGCCTTCAATCAGCTAAAACGCCTGAATCGGGACGGAACCCTGGCCGTTCTGACCGGTCAGCAGGTCGCACTTTTTGGGGGGCCTTCCTTTGCAGTCTACAAGGCGGCCACCGCCGTACAACTGGCCCGTCGCCTGGAAGAAGCCGGAATACCGGCGGTTCCCGTCTTCTGGCTTGCGGCCGACGACTCCGACTTCGACGAGGTGCGGACTACGACTTTTTTGGGAGGCGACGGGGCCAGAGTGGATCTGCAGATTCCCCTAAACGAAGTCCCGGACGGGACGATCGTAGGGTCGCTGCCTGTGGGCGATCTGCAGTCTGAGTTCGAGAAGCTCGACCGGCATCTCGCTCAGACCAACTTCTATTCTGAAGTGCGAGCCGATCTGCACAACGCCTATCGTCCCGACCGAACCCTTCGAGAAGCCTTCGGCGCCTGGCTCTCCCGACTTTTTGAAGACTCCGGGCTGATTTGTTTCGATCCACTGGCGCCGGAGGTGAAAAGGGAACTCGGCCCCTTTTTCGCGACAGCCGTCTCGCGAAGGGCCGAAATCAATCGGAGTCTTCAGGAAAGAGGGGAGGCGATCCAGGCTTCAGGGTACTCTCCCCAGGTATTCGTAGACGAAACCGAATCGCTTCTGTTTCTATTCGAAAGAGAGCGGCGGCGCAAACTGGAGTTCAACGGGAAGGAGTACGTTACACGCGATCATCCGAAACTGAGGATTCCAGAAAGCGACTTGCTGGATCGGGTCCGTCGCCATCCCGAACATTTCGGGCCGAACGTCTTGCTCCGCCCGGTGTTGCAGGATCACCTTTTTCCCACCGCCGTAACAGTCGGAGGCCCTTCGGAAGTCGCCTACTTCGCTCAGGTCAACGCAATCGCGCCTCACTTCGAACTGGAAGTATCCATCGTCCCGAGGAACGGTTTCACCCTGGTGGACCGGAAAAGCCTTCGGTATCTGGAGCGGTATGAATTGACCGTGCAGGAGCTTCTCAGTGAAAGCCCGGACAAATTGACCGAGAAGATCATTCGAAGCGGCCCATCCGGTCGAATTCTTGCGGAACTGGACCAGGCGCGCCAGGACCTGGAAAAACGACTTTTCGTCATCGAGCAAGGATTGCAAAAGCTGGATCCGCCGCTGGTCCAGATGCTGGAGGGAGCAAAGGGGAAAATGCTGTACCAACTTCAGAAAGTGCAGGACCGCTATGTGCGCAATCATCGGGAGCGGGAAGTTCATCTCAAACGGCATCTCGACTTCATGAAACAGCGGCTGTTTCCGGACGGTCGGCTTCAGGAGCGTACCGTCAATTTCAACCAGTTTCTGATGGAGGATGGTCCGGATCTGCTGCAGCGCCTGCAGGCCTCCGTCCAGCCCTT
>CAZAEY010000024.1:13951-31783 GCA_964484155.1 uncultured Acidobacteriota bacterium | reverse complement strand
GGGCGAAGCGTGGGCTGCGGTTCGCAGGAAGGGCTTCAGGAAAAGGGGGAGCGATTTTCGGCGCGCAGCCCTCGGTTCCGAACATCTACCGGCCCAAATCGCCTCCAAGGCTTGACTTTTCCGAAATCCTTATTTGCTCGAAAAATCGAACCCAGAACCCACCCGGATAAGATTGACGACCAGCTCTAAAGGGACGCGGAAGGGCTGCTCGTCTCGGTCGTTTCGGATCTTGGGCGATGCATCCGCATCGCCTGCATCGCCGGGCCTAAGTGTAGGACCGGCATCCTGCCGGTCATTTTCCGAGTCCGGGCTGGAAGCCCGGGCTACGGGTTCGTCGCGCGCCTATTCGTCGCCGCGGCAGGAGGCGTGGGAAATATGCGGGCAAAACCCAGCCACCAAGCGTATCGATTCGGAAGGCTTATAGAAAGAGACCGTTTATGACGAATCATCTGAACCGACAGGACAAGCCATCTGAGCGCGAGCCGGCGACGCCGGTGACCTGGGTCGCCGTCCCCGAATACGTTCGGGATGACGACGACCAGATCGGGCTTCTGGAAATCCTTTTGATTCTTTACCGAAGGCGTTTCTGGATTGCCGCTGCATTTGTCGCGGCGATCGTCGCAGGAGGCCTCTATGCCTGGATGAGCCCCAGACAATATGAATACACTTCGACCGTCCGCATCGGTCACGTGCTGCACACGTTCGCCGACGGCGCCGAGAAGGCCATCGATTCTCCGGAGACGATCCTGGCCAGCATCCAATCGAGCTATCTGCCACAGGTGAGAGCGCAGCTATTGCAGGAATTCGACTCGGGCGTGCTGATGGAAAGCGTCGCCGCAAATATAGAACAAGGAAGCAATCTTCTCGTGTTGTCGGTCAGGGCCTCGGAGCGGGAGGCTGTTGCGGCCTCAGAGCTTCTGAAGAGACTTTCAGAAATGCTGATTGCCGACCATGCGGCTCTCGGGGAGCAAAGCCGCAAGCGGCTCGAATCGGAGTTGGAAAGAGAGCGTCTGAAGCTGGCTGAGCTGGAGGATCCCCTGGTGTTTGATGCCGCGCGAACCCTGCTTTTGCGCCAGATCAAAGAGGCGGAAGAGCGCCTTTCCGAACACCGTTCACGCGAGCGGGCGGCGCGAAGCCGCCTGAACGGGACCACGGAGCGCCGGGCTCTGCTGGAAGATCAGATTCGAGAAGTGGAAGATTCGCTGCGACGGGCTTCGGAGAATCGAAGCACGGCAGCTGAACGAGCGGGAGATTCCGGCGCGGCGACGACCATACTTTTGATCGACAGCGAAATCCGTCAGACCCAGATGCGGTTGAACGACTTGCAGAACGACCTGCACGTCAAACTGAGAGACGAAGCGATCGAGCTGGAAAGAGCCCTGGATGACGCGCAGGGAGCACAAGCGACTCAACAGGCCCATCTCACGGAGCTGCGTAGTCGGCTCGAGCTGCTCAGCGCCGATCAAAAGCGGCACATACAGGACCAGCGAGAGGTCGTTCAGCAATTGGAAATCCGGCTCGCATCGCTCCGGGAGACGACTGTCGCCCTGCCGCCAACCCGGTCGCTGCGGCCAGTTGGACTCAGGAGGTCTCTGATCATCTTGCTTGCCGCGACCTTCGGCCTGGCGTTTGGAGTCCTGCTCGCCTTTGCGGCGGAATTTGGCGAGAGAGTGCGAACGGAAAAATCCTTGCGCGGCATTGGGAGCAAGGCCCAGCGCAACGCTCTGACTGACTAATCCCCAACTTCACCACCGAGGAATTCCCGTGTTGGAGCCTACATCGCCGCCAAGAATTGATGCCGATTGAACCAAACGAAGGGCCGGATCTCCATTTCGGAAAGGACATCTTTCAAACGGCACGCGGATGCCAGTGCTTCGCTTCGCCGCATCGCCTCCGCCGTGGGCTCCAGTACGAGTCTGCGCGGCCAGCTCGTCAGGGGCGGCGCCGGAAGTCTGACTCTCAAGGTCGCCAGCGCTGGGCTTGGGCTTCTTCTGGCGATCGTGCTGGCCCGGACGCTCGGACCGGAAGGCTACGGCGTATACGCCTTTGCTCTGTCATTAGTCACACTGCTCGCCATCCCAGCCCAAATGGGGCTGCCGATTCTACTTGTGCGAGAAATCGCGCGCTACCAGCAACGGCGGGAGTGGGGGTTGCTGCGTGGGATCCTCACCCGTGCAAATCAGGGAGCGCTCGCAATCTCCATCACACTGGGACTCGCGGCGGCGGGAATGGCCTGGGGGCCCTGGAGCGATTTGGACCCGCTCCAATTGGAGACTTTCGCGTGGGCCCTTGCGCTGCTTCCGCTGATTGCTCTGGGAAACTTGCGCGGAGCCGCGCTTCGCGGCCTGCGCAGAATCGTTCCTGGGCTGTTGCCGGAGCTGGCGCTCCGCCCCGGACTTCTCCTGGCCGCCGTAGGCGTCGCAGCGATCATTGGCATTCTGACGCCTCCGGTGGCCATGGCGCTGCACGTCGCTGCGGCGGCTGTGGCCTTTATCATCGGGGCGCTGCTGCTGCTGCGCTCTCTTCCGGCACAAGCTCGGCGGTCCCGCCCGGAGTTCGATACGCGGCGCTGGGCATACAGCCTGCTTCCCCTTTCGCTGCTGGCCGGCATGCAGGTCATCAACAGCCAGACGGGCGTCGTTTTGCTGGGCCTGTTGAGAACCCCCGAAGACGTGGGGCTGTACCGCGTCGCTGTGCAGGGCGCCACGTTGGTGACCTTTATGCTGACAGCAATCAATCTCGTCATCGCACCTCATATCGCCCACCTGCACGCCTCGGGCGACCGAAGGCGCCTTCAGAAGATGATTACGCGAAGCGCCAGACTCGCATTGCTCGCCGCGCTTCCGACGGCAGCCGTTTTTGTTTTCTTTGGGGACAAAGTCCTCGGGGCGGTGCTCGGAGCCGCCTATGTTCCCGCATACGTTCCATTGGCAATCCTGTGCGTCGGCCAACTCTTCAGCGCGGCCATGGGGCCCGTCGTGCTGATTCTGAATATGACGGGCCACGAACGGGACAGCGCGAAGGTTGTCGCCGCCACGGCAACGGTGAATGTTGGTCTCTGCGCTAGCTTGATTCCTGGATTTGCGGGTCTTGGTGCCGCGATAGCCTCAGCAGCCGCTCTCATTGTAAAGAGCTCGCTACTCGCTGTTCTGGCGTACAGGCGTACTGGACTGATTGGTCCTGTATTGATGATCGGATCTTTTCGGAACCACTCGAAAAGCTGAATTTCGCTGTTGAAGCGGACTTCCTGCCTTTAGTCCATTTGTGGACTCCGCAGGTCCTCGGATTCCGACATATCGCCAAACTAAATGCCGTGTTTCACTGTAGTGCTGCCAAACGCACGGTCTAGGCCCCTTTCCCAATTGGGACGAAACCCCCGGACTCACGAATTCACTGATGAACTCGCGCTTTGACCAGCTTCTAAAAGTATCACAAAGTGACGGTAAGCTTGTGGCCGAAGGGGATCAGAGTGCATCGTTTGGCGACCGCCTAGCTGATGGCAGCGGGATATTTGCAGAATGGAGTTGGGACGGAAAGCAGCTCGTGGCCACGACCGACCCGCTCGGGATGATCCCAATCTTCTATTGGTCAGACGAACAGAATTTTGTCATCAGCTCATCACTGATCAAGCTCGTCGAACGCTGCCGCCTTTCTAAACTCGATACTGAGGCATTATCCACTTTCTTCCATCTTGGCTTCTTCCTCGACGATGACACACCATTCCTTGGTGTCAAGATTCTTCCCCCAAACGGGAAGCTGGTCTTTGACGGCACACTTTATCTCCGCGAGAAGCGGTTCGTGTCACAGGCGCATTCTGCATCATCAGCTGTCGAAGCGATGGACGAATATCTGGACCGCTTCTCGGCCGCGGTTCGTAAGCGTCTCGATGCCCTGGAGGGAATGCTATGTATCCCACTAGGCGGGGGGGAGGATTCACGACATATTCTTTTGGAGCTCTTAAGGCAAAACGCTCCGATTGGCTATTGTATTACTGCAACCGGGCTTCCGCCAAAGCAAAACGACGAAGGGCCGGCCCGTAGGCTTTGCGCACGGCTGGACGTTCAGCATTTCGTGGTGAAGCCAAGAACGAGTCGCTTTAATTGTGAGTTTCGAAAGAATGCTTTGACTCATTTCCTTTCTGACGAACATGGGTGGTTCGTGAGCGTCGCGGATCGCTTGGCCTGTGAGTCTCGAAGAGTGACAACATTTGATGGAATAGGCGGTGACGTTCTTTCTGCATCGCTGTTTCAATGCGAAGAGTCGCTCGGCCTGTGGCGGTCCGGGAATTGGAGTGCTTTGGCAGAATCGTTGATGCCCCGGGATCTGAAGATGCTGGAACCAGCTCTGCCGGACGGTTTTTTGCCACGTAAAGCCCGGGATATCGCCATCAACAAAGTCGCTCAGGCACTTCGCAAATGTGAAGGGTCCGTAAACCCACTGACCATGTTTTTCTTCTGGAGCCGGACTCGACGAGAGATTTCACTCCAGCCATTTGGAATGCTGAACAGCATTGCGAAGCCCATGACTCCATATCTTGACAGTTCTCTCGTCCACTTCCTTGCGGGCCTGCCTTCGGAGATGCTTATCGACAAGAAGTTTCACCGAAGGACAATCGCAAGGGGATTCAGGCAATATGCAGATTTGCCGTACGCTCCTAAACTTGCTCCCAATTTGAAACGCCATCACCTCATTCGTCACATTCGCTATGTGACGGAAATATTGGCTTATGCTATGCGGTCAGATAGTTCGTGGACGAAGCGAATTGGGCCAATTCTTTATTCGTGGGGTCGGTGCGTCGCGGACGGCCGCTACCGCAGTCGCCATCGATATCTTTCGCCGCCCTGGTGGCTTTACGTAGTCCAGCTCGATCAATTGAGGAAAGGAAGGCTACATCGAGACATCCAGCGTCACTTCCTGCCGTTTGGAAGCTCACGCCGCGCTTTTCAATTCCTTAAAAGCGGTTCTTGAGAACCGCAACTACGTTTCTCATGTGACACTGACAATTCACAATTAGGGCATGGGCGCTGATCTCTCCATTCTAGGTTCCCACAATCGTGACGGATCTGCGTCCTATAGGTCTCTCTCTCTCGGCTGTCAGTCGAGTTCACGGTTCGCATTTTACATGTAAAGAAGGCCTGGTTATAATATTACTGCTAAATTCTTCACCCCCTTGTTTCATTTGATTCCGATCGAGTTAGTCCGACGGCTGTTCTGAAGTCCGATTGGAGGGGACAAGGAGGCCCGCTTTCCACACTACGGTTTTCGGATTTTGCCTTCTCACAAATTGGTAGTCAGAACGCAGGTAGCATTCTTAAGGTTTATCAGCCGAAAGTGATCGTTCTGAAACGCCCCAACCCTGCAAAGGCCCTGCGACTTCTTCGCGAAGTCTCCGGCAAGCTCGGCGCACACCCGCAGGCACGCCGTCGAATGCTCGTCGGGGGCATTCTTCTTTACATGACCAAACCCTTTTGCGAGTTTCCACGCGGATTCCGTGCAGACGTTCGGGCATTAAATACAATACTCCAGATCTCACTTTTCAGCTTCTCTGACTATCGCACGTTACGAGAGATTTTTCTCAGAAATGACTATGCATTGTCGGGGCGTCTAAAAGCGAAGGTCATCCTCGATCTTGGAAGCAACGTCGGATATTCTATTCATTACCTTCGGCTCCTTTTTCCGAGCGCCCGAATTTGGGGAATAGAAGCAGATCCCGAGAACTTTCTCAAATTGACGCGTAACACGAGCTCCTTGCAATCCGTTCAGCTTCTGAACCTTGCCGCAAGTAATTCTGATGGCGTCGAGTTGCTTTATTCGAAGCGAGGTCACAGGACTTCCTCTTCACTTGTTTTACGGGGGCAGCAATTCAAGGCGGTGCAGGTTCGTTCCTCAACCCTTTCTTCCATTCTGTCTTCACAATCGTTGGATACAGTGGACCTAGTGAAATTCGACGTGGAGGGCGCTGAATCCAGGATCTTTAGGAACAGCGAAGCCATTCACCGGGTGAATCATTTTATCGGTGAGTTTCATAGCAACTTGACTGACTGCTCACTGCAGGAGTTTCAGTCTTTTTTCCCAGGTTTTGTAAGCCGCATCCGCTATACCGCTCCGGATAGAGCCATTGTGTCTTTCGATCGAGTACCATAGTCCGCTGAGTTCTTCCGGTCGACTCGTTTCATCATGAATTCTTCTGGACCAGGGCAGCACAATTGTGCGCGGCCCGCAACAAGGGATGCGTCATCTGTCCGCGTCACTGGCGACCTCCGGCAACACTCTTAATCAGCCGCAAGGTGACGCGGCTTTTTTCGAAGGCAGTTACAACAAGTGGCGGAAATGACAAGCATTTACCTTCACATTGGACTTCACAAGACGGGCACAACCTACTTTCAGCGTGAAGTGTTTCCCAGGCTGCCCCAGATCAGTTATATTGGAAGGCCGTTTCTCTACGGAGATAGCCTCTTGGGGCTTGTCGCATGTCGTGGGGAGAGGATTCTGCTTTCCCATGAGGATTTCGCAGGAAGACTCTTAGATAGCTTTATTGAAGGCGCTTCTTGGATTCACACTCAGACGAAGGCAATCGGACGTCTGGCAGTCACATTTCCTCGTGCCGGAATCATACTGGGCCTTCGTAGACACGACAGTTTTATTTTGTCTCTTTATAAAAGCTATCTCAAGTATGGCGGAGCAAAGCCGTTTTCCGAGTTTTTCGATATCGAGAGAGATCAAGGGGTGATCAGAGTTCAGGACCTTTACTTCGAGCCAAGGCTCCGGCAGTGTGCATCAGTGTTTTCCGGGGGAGTGTTTGTGGCGTTCTGCGAAGAACTAGCCGTTGGTTTTGAGCCGCTAATTCTGGACCTTTCAGCCTTTCTAGGAGTGGCTCCCCCGGCGTTGGACGAGTTGAGATTGTATATCCCGAACCCTGGCGTTAATGAAGCAGAGGCGAAAATTCTGCATCGATTGAACTTAAGCCTCCCATATGCTTCCACAATTTCGTTATCGCCTAGACCCTTATTCCGCTTCTTGCGTAAAATACGTCTGACTCCCCATTCTGTCAGCGGAGCTGTCGGTAAAATTTTACCAAGGAGGCCTTTGACGCTCCCGCGGTATTGTCGCGAATTCATCGCCTCGACGTATCAAGAGGACTGGGATTTCGCACTTGATTTCGCTGCGACTGCAAGGTCTCGGTCTTTCCGCGGCCACCCGGGGCTTGCCACTCCACTCAAAGCCAACGCTACCGGGCGCTGATTTTCAAGAACTCAGATGAAGCCCGATAGACCCCTTCGCGTTCTATTCTGGTCGCCGGCGGGCGCAGGCCACAACTACCATGGCCCGGGGAAGTTTGCTGCGGCGCTTGCGAGGGCCGTCATCGCAGAAGGCGGCTCCGTTGAAGTGGCACACGGAGTACCCGACCATCGGCCGCTGGAGGGGGCGAAGGCAATCTTTGTGGCGAGCTTCCAGAAGGGTCGGTTCAACCTTCGGTTTCTCGTGGCGGGAGCGCGCTGGATGTCACGAAACGTCGATCGGTTCGACCTGGTGCAGGGCGTGAGCGCCTTCATTCCTACACTGATTCCGATGGCGGTTGGTGCGAAACGGGGCGTTCCCGCTTTCTGCAGGGTCGCAAAGGAGCGGTCCGATCTGGTCGTTCGTTCGAGGTTTAAGAAAATGATCGGCGCACAATGGGCAAAATCGCAACTGCTCGGCCAAATGAGTGGGTTCGTTGCCGTCAGCCGGTCCATTCATCGAGAACTGCTGACTGCAGGGATTCCTGAAGAAAGGGTGCATTACATTCCGAACGGGGTGGATTCGCGTCATTTTTCGCCCGAACTTTTCCATTCGGCTCATGGAGCGCGGGGGAATGAGGAAGCTCCTCGACCCTTTAACCTGTTGTTCGTGGGCGCCTTGGTGCGGCGCAAGCGGCCGCATCTCCTTTTAGAAGCGCTGGGCATCTTGCGCGCGGCTGGCCATGAAGTCCGCCTGCTAGCGATTGGCCCCGAAGTGGATGCCCCTTACGGGAGGCTTTTGCGCGATCGAGCCGCTGCATTAAATGTATCTGAACACGTAACGTTCCTTGGCTATCAGGACAATGTTCTCCCCCACTACCGGACCGCGGACGCCTTCTGCCTTCCCTCTTCCGAGGAGGGCATGTCCAACTCAATGCTGGAGGCTATGTCTTGCGCGCTTCCCGTTGTCGTATCCGACGCGTCGGGCGTCGAAGATGTAATCGTTCACGAGCGTAATGGATTGATCGTGGAACCCTCGCCTGAAGCCTTCTCCAGGGCAGTGCTCGAACTGATGCTAAATGAGGCGATCAGGGAGAAGCTTGGTCGTGAAGCCCGCGAAACCATCTGTAGAAACCACGCCATCGAAACCATCTATCGAAGATACGCGGAGATGTGGAAGAATCGAGGGAACCGCTAGAACGATCGATCATCAACCTGCGTTGCTTGAGATATTCTTCTCTGTCTCCTTAAATGCGCCTTCAATGAACCAACGTATTGGCCCAGTCTTGCCCGCGTTTGCGGCGCCTGGTATCCCGTGGACCGGATACGACCATTGGGTTGCTTCAGCGGTGACTCTCCTGACGATCAGTCCATATCTGAGAGCGTTTTTTGGCTTCAGCGAAGCCACATACCTGCTTCCGCTTGGGATGATGGCTCTCGCAACGCTGTTCCGCATGCGAAATGTCAGCGTACGCCTGAGCCGCGCGGCCTTGATCCAAGTCCTCCTGTTTCTGTCGCTCGCCGCCTGGCTGCTGATTTCCATCAATTGGACGTCCGCTGTAGGCGGCTCATATGAATACGCCTTCCACCTCCTCGGGCTTACCGTGCTGAGCGCGCTTCTTCTTGGCTCAATTACGGCACGCTCCACGGGCTTGATCGTTCGGTACCTCGCTGTGGCGGGATTCCTTTGCGCGCTCCATGTGGTTGGCGGGCACCTTGCGGCCGGCGACTTCAGCGGGCGCTCGCCCGTCGTTCGTGCAAGTTATCTGGTCACTTCATTTCTGAT
The DNA here is from genome assembly GCA_964484155.1 of uncultured Acidobacteriota bacterium. Taxonomy (GTDB): domain Bacteria; phylum Acidobacteriota; class UBA6911; order RPQK01; family JAPXNP01; genus DATKAT01. Next base: position 22,780 of record CAZAEY010000024.1, on the reverse strand, counting down.
GGGCGTAGGCAGCATTTCAGCATTGGCTGTCGCCCTGGATGCTCCGAGACGCCGGCTCTTTTGGGGATTCATCGCCCTGACGAATTATCTGGCGCTGGGGTTGTCGATGGGGCGCGGGGCGCTTCTCTTCGGCATTCTTTCGGGGGTTCTCGTTGGCGCTTTACAGATTTATCGAGTGCGCAGCAACCGTTCGCGAGCTTTTCAGCCAAGAACGGTTCGCTGGAAGACTCTGGGGCTAGCTCTCCTGTTCGTTACAGCCTTAGGCACGTCGATGTTTGCTGCCCTCAACGTCGGCATGACTCAATCTCGACTCACCAGGCTATTTAGCGGAGACGAGTTCCAAACCACTCAGCGGATTGGGTACTGGACTGACGCACTGAACGCCTTTCTCCATGATCCGATCGCTGGGCAAGGACTGGGCAGCAGCACCCTCGCACCTGAACGTAGTTCGCAAGCCTATCCCCACAATTTCATCTTGCAGGTCGCCGTGGACGGTGGTCTGGTCGGCCTTTTCTTTTTGTTTGGTTTCATCGCTGTTCCTGTAGGCGCTTTCTTCGAACGCGCGATCTTGAGGAGGAAAGTTTCGCTGTTGCAGGCGGGCACCACGGGAATGCTCGGCGTTTTTGTGTTCTGCCTCCTGGAATTTTCAAAGTCCTACGACTTCTATACAGCGCGCCCTCTTGTGATGTTTGCGATGCTGGCAACCGTGTCTCTCTCCTCAATATCGGCGAGGCGAGCGTCCGGTGTACCAGGGGAATTACGCCAACGGAAGACCAATCACTTCCAGTGACCCTCTAAGTTAGAATGTCCTCTCTTCCGACTTTCTTTTTACAAATCAAGCCTCTCGCAGAAGAGTCTTCATGAAAGACCTCAAGGTGGTTCACTTAACGACAGTTCACGATCCCGACGATCCCCGAATAGTTCGGAAGCAATGCGGCTATCTTGCCCGTCGCGGAATACGAGTGACACTAGTTGCCTGCGGCACCCCTTCTTGGACGCCTCCAGGCGTCGATGTGATCGACCTTGGTCCACGGCGCGGAAGGATTCACCGATTCCTCATTCTCGCTTTCAGGGCCGTACGCCGCGCAGCCAGCCTTCGCCCCGCCATCGTCCACCTACATGATCCGGAGCTATTGTTCGCCGCGCAGCTTTTTCGGCTGACTGCAATTCCCGTGGTTTACGACATTCACGAAGACATTCGAACCCTCATGTCGGCCCGGCCCTACATCCCGAGCCCTATATCGTCGAAAGGTTCGCGAATTGCGTCGCTGATTGAACGGTTGTTCAGCGCCGGATTTCACAAGGTCATCGCCGAAGACTACTACTCCGAGCGCTATCCTCGCGCTACGCCAGTATTTAACTATCCGGAACTCGAACTGTGGACATCAAATGGCGAGGGATCACCGCTGGAGTTCTCCAAACGCCTTTTATATCTGGGAAATGTCACAGCTGACAGGGGGGCCCTGCGCGCCGTTTCTTTGCTTTGTGATATGCCCGAATACGAGCTGCACTTCGTCGGACGATGTTCGGCCGAATTGGCCGAATCGTTGAGAACACAATTTCCTGAAGTCCAGGATCGGCTCTCGATTCTCGGGGAAGGCCGCTATGTTGCGCATCCCGAAATGACACAGTACGTTCGCGAGCGGCGCTGGGCGGCTGGCGTTGCATGGTTCCCCCAGTCTCCCCATTACGAGCGGAAGCTTTTGACCAAATTTTACGAATACAGCGCGCTTGGCCTGCCCATAATCGCCAGCTCGTTTCCTGCCTGGCGTCGGTTTCTAACTCTTATGGGAAATGGGATCTTTCCGGATGACTATTGTGCGGGCGAACGCGCCCGAAAGGTAATGGATCTTCTTGAAGGGTCTTTTGCGAGATCGAATATGCGCTACGAAATTGCCGTTCGTGCGCGGGTGTACGATTGGACGAGCCAAGGCGACCGACTTGTTTCACTCTATCGGAAAATCGTTGCGAGGAAGTCGTCTCGAAAAGAAGCCGCCGAAATAGCGCCAGGAAAAGAATCTACTTTTTGACTTCCTCTTTTTCGCACTTGTCCCATGAAGATTTTGATCCTGAGCCAATATTTTTATCCGGAGATCGGCGCCACTCAAATCCGGATGTATGAATTCGCTCGCTTTTTGGCATCCAAGGGCCATCAAGTGACGGTGGTATGCGAACTTCCAAATCATCCCACGGGCCGAATACCCCGGGAATACCGAGGACGCCTATTTGATGAAGAAGTCCGCGATGGATTCAGAATTGTGCGGGTGTGGGTCTGGGCCAGTCCAGAAAAGAACTTATTCAATCGACTGTTATTTTACATTAGTTTTTTGGTGTTTTCGATCATTCGCTCATTGACGTTGGAAAGACCAGATGTTGTTCTTGCCACGTCTCCGCCCTTGTTCACCGGCCTAGCCGGCTGGATTGTATCGGCTTTTAAGAGAGCGCATTTCGTCCTAGACATCCGGGATGTCTGGCCTGCCGCGGCGGTGGCTCTGGGCGTACTTCGCAAAGGAGTCGCCTTGAAGGCGGCGGAATGGTTGGAGCGATTTTTGTACCGCCGGTCGGACTTGATTACAGTCGTGACTAGGGGATTCTGTGATTATTTGAATGATATTCACGCCATTCCGCAGACTCGAGTGAAATGGATCCCAAATGGCACAGTCTCGCACATATTTCGCCCTTTCGAGTCAACCGAACTCCGAAGGCTTTCGGGCTTCAACGATAAATTTATCGTGGCGTTCGCTGGAAATCTGGGACTCGCCCAAGGTCTCGATATTGTAATTGAGGCTGCTCGTCGAATCAACGATCAAGATGCGATCGCGTTCGTACTCATCGGCGCCGGCCCGTGCCGGGAAGGGCTCGAAGAGCAGGCTCGGTTGCACCAACTTTCATGCGTTCGCTTCCTGGATCAAGTTCCCGCCGCTCAGGTCGTTGGACTCTTAAACAGCGCCGACGCTCTCTTGGCGCCTCTTAGAGACAGCTCCCATTGGGTCTTCCAGACGTTTCTTCCGGTGAAGATGTTCGACTATATGGCCTGCGGTAAGCCGGTTTTGCTGGGGGCCAATGGTGAAGCATTGGAAATTCTGAGGGAGTCGGGCGGTGGACTCCACTTTCACCCCGGCAAGCCCCTCGAATTGCTGTCTGCAATAAGATACCTCCAAGGAAACCCTGAAGAAGGAGAGGAAATGGGCCGTCGGGGCCGTGCGTACGTTCTGAGGCATTTTAATCGGCAGCTAAGTTCCGAGAGGCTGGAAGCGTCATTGCGACACTTATTGGGAGCCGGCGATGGAACGAATCCGAGCTGAATTGACATGAGCTCCACCCTTGCCCTGGCCTTCCTTTTCACGCTGGCGCTTTCTGCCGGATTGACCTGGGGGGTGCGCCTGGCGGCGTTGCGCTATGGCTTCGTCGCTGCGCCTCGGGAGGACCGATGGCATCGGACTCCAACGGCTTTGCTGGGCGGCATCGCCGTTTACGTAGCTTTCCTTTTCGGAGCGCTGTCCTTCGCCTTCCCCGACTCCACTGCCGACTGGGTCTTGCTGCTGAGCGCATCGGCCGTCTTTTTGCTCGGTCTGGTGGACGACCTGCTGCCTCTGAAGCCCCAGACGAAACTGATCGGACAGATCGTCGCGGCCACGGCTTTGGCGTACGCGGGTTTTCTGCTTCCATTCACCGAAAGCTTCTTTCTGAATTTCGTCATCACGCTGCTCTGGCTGGTCGGCATCACCAACGCCATGAACCTGCTCGACAACATGGACGGCCTGTGCGCCGGCGTGGCGCTGATCGCCTGCGCGTATCGCTTCGCCTTCTGCGTCAGCGAAGGCCACCTGGAAGGCGCTCTGCTGGCGGCGCTTCTAGGAGGCGCGGTGGCGGGCTTTCTCTTCTTCAACTACAACCCGGCCAGCATCTTTCTTGGAGACTCCGGCAGCCTCTTCATCGGATTCATGCTGGCCGCCATCAACATTCCATCGGCGCATGTTAACGCCACCGGCGTCCTCTCCGTTCTGCTGTTTCCCGTTCTGGTCTTGTTCCTGCCGATTTTCGAGACCGCCTTCGTGACGATTCTGCGGAAATTTTCAGGGCGGCCGGTGTCGAGAGGCGGCCGCGACCACAGTTCGCACCATCTGGTGGCGGTCGGCCTGTCGGAGCGAAGGGCGGTCCTGATTCTGTATGCAGTGGCGGCGGCGGCGGGCGCGGCGGCGCTCGTCCTTTCCCGACAAGACCTTTCGTTCACTCTGTTTTTCGCAATCCTGTTCGCGCTCGGCCTGATTCTATTCGGCGTGTTCCTGAGCAGGGTGCGCATTTACAGCGAGGAAGAGTTCGATCCCACAGGCCGGCAGAATTTCTTCCAGATCGTCGCCGACGTTCGCTACAAAAAGTTCATTCTGCTGGTTCTGCTCGATTCGGGGCTGATCCTGACGGCCTATTACGGCGCCTACGTATTGCGATTCGAAGACCGGCTCTTCGAAACGCAATGGCTGCGGTTTCTCGAATCATTTCCGTTCATTCTGGTGCTCACGCTTGTCGCTTTTTTCGTTTTCGGCGTCTATCGGCAAGACTGGCGCTTCACCGGGGTCAGAGACTTTTGGAACGTCATTCGGGGCGTCACCGTCGGGACGGCCGGCACCCTTCTGCTGGTGACGTACATTTATCGATTTGAAGGTTATTCCCGTTCCGTCTTTCTGATCTTTTGGGGCGCATTAATCCTGCTGGCAGCGGGGTCGCGCCTGTCGTTTCGGCTGCTCTCCGAACTTCTGGCGGGGAACGGGACCGGAGATCGCCGGATCCTGATTTACGGCGCAGGCGCAGGCGGCGAGCTTCTCCTGAGGGAAATCAAGAACAACTCGGACCTGGACGTTAAAGTGGTTGCATTTCTGGATGACGAGCCGGAGCTCTGGAAGACCCGCATTCACGGCGTGCCAGTCGTGGGCGGCGTCGAAACCGCCGAGTTTTGGATTCGGAAGAACGACGCATCGGAGATCATTGTGTCCACCTCGAAAATCGCGGGCGCCAAGGTCCGAAAACTGCGACAACTTTGCGATGAACTGGGCGTCGACGTTTCTCGGTCGTCGATGAAGATTGAAAAGCTGGCTGGATGACGCCGGAGACAGACCCAGGGTGGCGCTCCGCTTCACCCTGGGCTTCGATTGTCATGCCCTTTCAGGGCATTCGATTGCATCGACGCCTCTCTCCGACACCCCAATGCGGAAGCGTGTGAAACAAGCAGGCCGATGGAAGTGAAAAAAGTGACGCATGGACTTCAGTTTCAGGTTCGCGACGCCGAGGCCGGCCGGCAGCCTGGAGCCTGGCTGACGTCAGGAAAACTGATTGGAATTGCGGGCCTGCCGCTGCTGGTCGTTTTTGCCCGGGCCGCCGACGACGCGCCTGCCGGCCTTTTGGCGAGCGGAGCCTTGCTGCTTCTGGCCTCCCTGATTTTTCCAAAGTGGACGACCGCCTGCTTCGTTTTCGCATTTCCCGTTCTCGTGTACTTCCACCAGTATCCGGACCGGGAGATCTCGTCCTCGATCTTTCTGCTGTTTTGTCTGGCCGTTGGACTGATCTTTCGCTCGCCCGCTCCGAATCGGCGGTGGCTCCTGATCGGGCTGAGCGTCCCTTTTGGGTATTTTCTCATCTCCTGGCTGAACACAACGCCGAAGGCCGCGGAGCTGACTGCTGCGCTGTTTTCGTCTGACCAGAGCTCCAGTTCCTATTTCGCCGCCGCGGCCCTGGCGTGGTTTTGCGCCGTCACGCTGGCCGCAGCGCTGTTCGGCTTCGCACGGCAGGAGTGCACGCCTCAGGGACCCCCGCTTCCGGAGCTATTGTTCTTTGCCACAATCGGCCAGGGTGTCGTCTGGCTGGGGTTGACGCTGGCATTCGTCTGGACAGCCGAAGAAAGCTTCGCAAGCATCGGGTTTCTGATGGGCGACCGGAATGCGCTGGCGCTTTACTGGGTGCTGCAACTGTGCCTGCTGTGCGGCTTGTGGAAACTCTGCGCGGGTTTTTGGAGGGCGCCATTGGCTGTGCTGTCTCTAGCCTATGTTGCGCTTGTCGCGGCTTCGCTTTCCATCACCGCCTGGATGACCGCGGCCCTGATTGCACTGGGTCTAACCATTCGCCTGATCGGCTTCCAGAAAAATGGGGCTCTGAAATCTCATCGTCGCAGGCGGGTGGCGCTGGCGATCGGCGTGGCGGCGGCTTTCGTCCTGATCTTCACCGTTTACTCGGGCTTGCCCGGCGGGGCTTTGCCGTCCGACGTTCGAAAAGAATTTCGGCAACGGGCGGCCACTCTGCACCCGGAGCGCATTCTGGATGCGATCTATCACAAGCGTCTGGTCCCCTGGGCGGTGGCTGTCGAAATGGCCCGAGACCATCCCATCCTGGGCGTGGGCATCGGGAGATACTATTCTCTCTACGGCGAATATCGCGGGCGCGTTGGATTTCGGGGCGCGAGATTTCGTTACCAGAACGAAAACGCCCACAACTACTATCTTCAGCTCCTGGCCGAAACCGGCGTCGTGGGGCTGACTCTGTTTCTGCTCCTGATTTACTGGATCCTGAAGGCGTGCGACTTCCAGAGAGCGGCGCCGTTCGGCGCGGGTCTGTGCCTGATCGCAGTCCTTCTGTCTTCGCACACGCAGCATCCGCTTCTGCTGGACCGCTTCTTCGTGCCATTTGTTTTCATTGCTGCGATTCCGCTGTTGGACCGCATCGCCTCCTGGGAGCGCGGGCTTCCAGCCCGCCCCCTCATCGCGCGCAAGCGCGATCAGCACAACCCGAGGCCGCGGGTTGATCGCGCACAAGCGCACTCGCAGGGCGGCCAGGATGGCCGCGATGGCCGCGCTCCCAGAAGGCCTTCAGTGAGGCCTACATCATTCCAGATCGTCAGAGCCGGCCGATTTCGACTCCAGGGCGCTCAGCCGGCGCTCGAGGCTTTCCATCCGCTGTCTCAGCTCCCGGTTCTCGGCAGCCAGACCCTGAATAGCCGCCAAGGCGACGGCCGACACGTCCAGCGGCGAGATCGTTGTGTCGCCGGAGCCGAGCCCGAAGGCCGCGTAGAAATCCTGCGCCATCGGCCCCATGTGTCGGATCGATTCGTCGTCAACGTCGAAGCGCCAGGTTGCAATCGGGAGCTCCGCGGCCTTTTCCAGAACGTTTCGCGAATCCACTGGTTCGATGTCGGCTTTGCGGTTTCGATCCGAGCTCTGCGTCAGGGTCCCGGAGATTGCCAGATCGCCGGTCGGACTCAGGTCGAATACCGACGAGGGCCCCGGGCCCATCAGCACCCGTCCGTTCTGCGCAATCAGCATCTCAGGCCCCCCGGTTCCGACCAAGGAGATGATGTATCGGCCCAGTCCGTCCTGGCTGAAGAACCAGTCGTCGCCAGTCGCCGTGTTGACGAAGTTGAACCGCACCGCTCCGTTGTTTTCCAGCGCGAACAGCGTGCGAGGGGTTGCGGTGGCGTTGGTCTCTCGCACCAGCACCTGGGCCGACCCGTCGGCGCGCTGCAAATGCACGGGAGCCTGGGGATTGGAAACCCCCAGGCCGACGGCGCCCAGACTGGAGACGTTCAACGCGCCGGTCGGCGCTCCGGGCTGAATTCGCAGGGGCTCGAGCCCTCCACCTGTAACATCTCGAACGCTGAAGAAATCGTCATTCCCCACGAGATCCCACGCTTGAAGGTCCATTCCTTCCGAACCATCCTGATCCAGTCGAAGGGCCGGGGACTCCCCGGAAACCGCGTGAATCAGCGCAGCCGGCGTCGAGGTCCCGAGTCCGACGTGCCCGTCACTGTCCACGAAAAGCGCGTTGTTTCGCGAATTGCCCATGACCGTAAAGGGGAACAGGGTTCCGGGACACAGCCCCTCATTGGCGAACCCGCAGTCCTGGAGGAAGAATTTTTCCGCGCCTCCAGAGCCCGCTTCATTGGCGCCCAGCTGCCAGTCGCGGGCGGCAAAACCGACTTCAGTGCTGGTGTCGTCGAATTTGATCCGCACGTCCCGGTCCATCATGAGGAGGGTCGATGCGCCAAAGATGGGGAGATCTTCCCCTCCCCCTGGACAGCCGTCGCCAATGCAAAGATCTCCTTTCAGCGTCGAGTCTACTTCGGCGATCACATTGAAGGAGAAGGCGCCGGCGGCTTCGATTGCGAGCGGATCGGATTCGCCGGCGATTCCATCCACATCGACAGATCTGCCCGGCGTCGCCGCCGATCCATTGATGAGGCGGAAAAAGCCCGAATGCGCCATCTTTCCGCTTCCGAGCGCCTCTCGCACTTGAGTTCGCAAGGCCGTGTCTCCGCTGGAACGCAGGCCGCGGATCTCCTCTCTCAGTGAATGATCCAATTCCGGAGCGATTCTCAGCTCGTACGCGTACTGCCCGTCCGGCAGCAGTCTTCCGGAATCGTCCAGGAACTCGTATCGGATCGGAGTTCCCGCTGAGAATCGGCCGTCGAACACGAGCCCGTGAGGGCCTTTGACTCTCAACTGAATGAATTCGTAAGGGACGTTAACGTTCCACAGAATGCCGCGGCCCGTGACCGCTTCCGTCACCACGCCCGAATCCCGATCCGTCTGTGAATTGACTATCGACGCAGTCGCCAGAATGAAAATGCACATCCAAAAAATCGACTTTAGCTCTTTCAAAATCAGTTCTCCTTGATTGGCGTTGGACTCTGGTGAAGCAAACACTGTGATTGATTATACAGCCACGATCAAGGGGCCTAGCCCGGAGACTGCACACGGGGCCGTGGTGAGGCGCCGGAAAGCGGCGTGAATGCAGGGCGCGGGGCAGACGGGGATAAGATTCCGAGGTTCTGGTTTCTGGTTTCTG
>CAZAEY010000024.1:0-13851 GCA_964484155.1 uncultured Acidobacteriota bacterium | reverse complement strand
GCAGGGCGCGGGGCAGACGGGGATAAGATTCCGAGGTTCTGGTTTCTGGTTTCTGAATTCGAGTGATCACTGGGATCGAAAGCCTCGAATCAGCAGCCGGCCATTCTGTATTCTGGATTCTGAATACTGTCTGCCGCGGACCGGCAACACAGCAGACGCGTCGTTTTCCGACGCTGTAGTAGACGCGGTTTGAGAAATGCTGACTAGTCATGCAGTCATCGCTGCAGAGTCAGACCTTACACGCCGCAAATGAAGTTTCAACTCACGCGACTCGCCAGAAGCGCAGCGCAGCGAATGACCCTCTGGATCGGGGCGCGCTACGGGCAGCGGATCCCGCTGTACTTCGTTTGCGGCTATCCAAGGTCCGGCACGTCATGGATGAGCGACATGACGGCCTCCTACTTGAAGCTGCCTCGGCCCATTCACTACCTTTTTCCAATTTCCTTTCCTGCCGTGATCCACACGCACGCCACTTCCAGCTTGCGGCTTCCGAACTGCTTTTTGATCCTTCGGGACGGCCGCGACGTAATGGTGTCGCTCTACTACTACGCCTGCGCCAGGGCGGCTGAGGGGAACCCGGTCTTTGCAAAGCGCTTCCAGAGAGTTTTCGGAAGGGGCTTCGAACCGGACAGAGTCGTAGAGAACCTGCCCCGATTTATCGAAGACCAGCTTCGCCGTCCGGTCGCCTGTCGACAGAACTGGGCCGATCACACCTTGGGCTGGCTTCGAAAGGCTCGCCGGAATCCTTCCTCGATCTCCGTGCTTCGATATGAGGATCTTCTGGCCGACGCGCCAAAAGAGCTCGCCCGGGTGCTCAAAGAAAAGAACATTCCCGTGGATCCGGAAGTCGTGACGGAATCCGTCGCCCGGTGGGACTTTCAGAAACAAATGCGCGCCGAATCGAGTCAACGGAGTACCGTCCTCCGCTCGGGCCGTTCCGGAGACTGGAAGCGACTCTTCAGCCGCAAAGCCTGTGAAATCTTCTTTGCCGCCGCTCAAGATGCCCTGGTCGAAGCCGGGTACGAAGCTGATGGCACCTGGCTGCAGCATTGCGAACCAGCGCTGGACCGGGTCGACCGCCCGGAGTCTGCTGCCAAGCTTTCCGCCAGATGACCGTTCGACGCGTCTTGTTTTGCAGCTCCGAGAGCTCCCCGCAAAGCGGCGCATTCCGGAGCATGATTTCCATGGCAGAAGCAGTTCACCAGCAGTACGGCTACTCGGCGCTGCTGGCGCTTCCGAAAGCGACGCGTACCGAAGATCTGGCAAGAACCTCAGCGCCGCGCATTTTCCTGGACCTTCCACGGCCCGAGCGAAGCTTTCGGCTCGACTTCCAGTTCCGGACGGGCGTTCGAGTCCTTCTTGCAGCGCGGCAGTTGGCGAGGCTGATCCGAGAGCGCGATATTTCTATCCTGCACGCGAACGAACTCCTGGATCTCTACGCTCCCCTAGGGGCCAGAATCACCCGCCGCCCATACGTCTGTCACGTGAGAACAAACCTTTCAATCCTTCCCAAGGCGGCACGGAATGTCATCGTCGGGATACAGAAATGGGGAAGCGACGGAATGATCATGGTTTCGAATGCGCTGGCCCGCGACTTGATAGATGGATCTTTCGGACGGGCTGAGAACATTCGAGTCATCTACGACCCCGGCCCAGACCCTTCTAAATTTACGCCGAAATCCGATGCGGAGGCCGCAATGGTCCGCTTGGAGCTCGATATTCCGGCTGGAGCGCCGATAGTCACGCTGGTCGCTAAGCTATCTCGATTCAAGGGTCATGAATCGCTGCTCCAGGCGGCCCCTTTTGTAGTCGGGCAATTTCCCCAGGCTCGATTCCTGATCGTTGGCGGAGAGCTTCCGGGCGACGGCCACGCCGCCTATGCCGAAAGACTCCTCCGCCTTCCCGGTCAGCTTGGCGTTTCAAACGAGGTCCGATTCCTTGGATTTCGCGACGATGTGGAAAGGATCCTGGCCGCCAGCGATGTCGTAGTCCACTGTTCGAACATTTTTGATTCATTTCCGGGAGTCGTTTTGGAGGGCATGGCGATGGCAAAGCCAGTCGTCGCCACCGCGATGGGGGGAACCGTCGAGCAGATCGAGGACGGCGTGTCCGGAATCTTGGTTCCCCCAGACGATCCGGGGGAGCTGGGCAATGCAATTTGCCGCCTGCTTGGAAATCCAGCGCTGCGAAGAAAGATGGGTGCGGCCGCGGCGCAACGGATCCACGCCCTGACGGCAAACGATCGGTTCGCCCGGGAAATCGTGGATTTTTACACCGAAGTGCTTGCCCGGCGGGAAGGCCGTTCCTAATGCCCTGAAAGGGCATGACAATGTCAGCCCAGGGTGAAGCGCAGCGCCACCCTGGGCTTCAACGGCAATGCATTTGAACTCCCCATGATTTTGAATCCATCAAGCCGAATTCTAGTCACCGGCGCCTCCGGCCTGGTGGGTTCAGCCATCGTCCGAAGGTTGCGTAGAGAGGGGCTGACCCGCCTGTTGACGCCGAACCGCCGCGAATTGGATTTGAGCAGGCGCGAGGCGGTCGAGAAGTGGTTTGCAGCCCATCGGCCGGAATTCGTCTTCCACGCCGCAGGCCTCGTGGGAGGAATCCTGGCGAACGCGACGCGTCCGGCTGATTTCTTCCTCGAGAACGTCTGGATCACGATCACCGTCCTGCACGCTTCTCAGCAAACCGGCGTCAGGAAATCGCTATACCTCGGAAGTTCCTGCATTTACCCGCGCGACTGCCCGCAACCGATCCGGGAAGAGATGCTCCTGTCCGGCCCGCTGGAGCCCACAAATGAAGGCTACGCCATTGCAAAGATCGCCGGAGTCAAAATGTGCCAGTTCTATCGACGGCAGTATGATTGCAATTTCATCTCCGCGATGCCCACAAACCTGTACGGCCCCGGAGACAATTTCGACCTGCAGAACTGCCACGTGCTCCCGGCGCTCCTGCGCCGCTTTCACGAGGCGGCCGCCTCCGGGCAGGCTGAGGTGACGGTCTGGGGCACCGGCGCGCCCCGGAGAGAGTTTCTGCACGTGGACGATCTGGCGGACGCCTGCCTGTTCCTGATGCGCGAATACGACGGGTCCGAGCCCGTCAATATCGGAACGGGCGTCGACGTCTCCATCCGCGAACTGGCCGAGATGATTCGGCAGATCGTGTCGCCAAGCTTGCGAGTGGTCTTCGATCACTCCAAGCCGGACGGAATGCCGCGAAAATTGCTTGATGTGTCCAGGCTCCGCGGCCTCGGCTGGCAGCACACCGTCGGCCTGGAGGATGGAATACGGGAAACCTACGCATGGTTTCGCGACAATTACGATGCTGCGATCTCGAGAAAATGAAATCGTTCACCAGCGAAGCCTTTCTCGCCCGGCGCTTCCAGTGCGCGATCGTCGCCTGAGCCGGCTTGCACATTAGCCCGCGTTTATCATGGAACCCTGAGCGAGGCGACGGCAGACAGGCCCGCAAGGGCCGGCAGGATTTAGCCCCGTCCGGGCCGAAGGCGGGGGCGGGGTCGAAGGCCCCCTTCCGCGTTGGAGGGTCCGCAGGGACCCGGCATGGGCCAATCCGATTGTTCCAAAGACGCCTGCCGGAGAGTTCTCGCCGGGGCGAATGAACCCCTGCCGAGCCGCGTCCCTGAATCAGGTGTGCAGGGTCGAATACGAACGCTTCCGTTCCGCGCAACGCCGACTTGCGCGAAGGAAAGTTGACATTTTCTCCAGCACCGCTTGATGCCGCACAAAGCAAGCCGGATCCCCGCGATCCGTTTCTTCAACACCTTCGAGCCGGTCACGACGATCTATCGGGATTTGGGGCCGGCATTGCTCGCGGAGGGAATCGCAGTCGAATTTCTCCTCAGCGCCTCTGAGTACCGAGCGGGACGGGCCTGTTTGGAGGAAGCGGTCCCGGAGCTGGAGCCGTTCATCCGACGAATTCCGCCTCGCTTCGCCCGCGTTGGAACTCGATTTCGAAAAAGCTGCGTAAACGCGTCATATGCGGCCTTAGCCGGAGCCCTTTCGCTGGGAAACCCTACGTCGGCTCACAACGTCTTTCTGACGCAGCCCCCGCTGTTTATGAACTGGGGCCGTTTCTTAAAGCGAATTCGCCGACAAGCTTTCGGCGTAGTTTTGATGGACCTTTACCCGGATGTCGCCATCGAGGCCGGCCTGCTTCGACGGAACGGAGGGATGGCCCGACTCCTCAAAAAACTAAGCCGCAAAACTCTGCGCGCCGCCGACTTCGTCGTCGTCATCGGTCGCTGCATGCAGGAGGAATTGCGCTCATTCGGAGTGGATTCGGACCGAATTATCCTGATTCCCAACTGGGTCGACCAGAATCATATCGTTCCGGTGCCGCGAAAGCGGAATCGGCTTGCACAGGAACTGGGGATCAAGGATTCACTTGTAATCGAATACTCCGGCAACATGGGGGTTTCACACGATTTCGGAGATTTGATCGAGGTGTGCCGCAGATTTCGAGAAGACCGCTCTGTGCTCTTCCTGCTGATTGGAAACGGGGCCCGCCTGCCGGCGATCGCGCGGGCCAAAGAAAGCCACGGACTGCAAAATCTGACGATTCTCCCTCCCCAGCCTCAAAGTCGGCTGCCGGAGTCGCTCAGCTTGGGGGACGTTCATTTCGTTTCTCTTCGCAAGGCATTCGACGGCCTCGTCGTACCCTCCAAAGCATATGGAGCTTTCGCCGCGGGGAGACCGGTGCTGTATCAGGGGAGCGAATTCGGCGAGATCGCCCGTCTCATACAGGAACACGGGATCGGCTCAGTCGTAGCCCCGGGCGACACAGACGGGCTGGAAGCGGCCATTCGAGATTACCAAAGAAATCCGAATCTCTTGGTCGAGCAGGGGCGGCTGGCCAGAAATGTGACCGAGCAGCAACATTCCCGCGAGATCTCCTGCGGCAGATACGTCGAATTGTTGAAATCATTTTGCCGATGTTGAGGTCAACAGAATCCCCGGGCCGCATTTCTCACACCGGTTCGTAGCGAGGCGGCGGAGAGGGGCGCGGATGCAATCGAATGCCCTGAAAGGGCATGACATTCTCAGCCCAGGGTGAAGCGCAGCGCCACCCTGGGTTTCGGCGTGTGAAGAGAAAGGAAGCGCCCTGAAGGGGCGCGACACGACCCGCCAAGATGATCACCTGCACCCGATCCGGGGTTTGTGGCGCCCTTTCAGGGCGCATCATCGTAACAACCGCGAGACCCAGGGTGGCGCTGCGCTTCACCCTGGGCTGGCGTTGTTTCGCCCCTTCAGGGCGCCGTCCAGCGACTTCCATTAGAGCGCGCGAAGAGTCGCCGCTGAGGCGGCTCGCACTTTAGCTCGGAAACGAACAACCCCGTTCGAGCCGTAGGTCCGCGACGCCACGGGCAGCGCTGACACGTGCAATCAAAAGACTCTGCAAGAAAGGTTCATTTTCAGGTCAGCATTGATGATCGAACCCAAGCCCAATGAATGATCCCATCATCATCCTCGGCGCCGGGCGTTCTGGCACGAAGCTGCTCCGAAGTTGTCTGGCAAGCCACCCGGATATCGCCGCCTTTCCGAAAGAGATCAATTACATCTGGAGACACGGAAACCTTGCGGCGCCAACCGACGAGCTTTCCCCCGAGGCGGCTACTGAGCGGGTCAAGGTATACGTTCGAGGCCGCTTCGACAAAATCTCTCAGAAGGGCTCGAAAGTCGTGGCTGAAAAGACCTGCGCCAACTGTCTTCGCGTCGCGTTCGTCCAGGCCGTCTTCCCGGAGGCTCGCTTCATTCACCTGATCAGGGACGGGCGAGCGGTGGCTGAGTCGGCTCGTCGCTGCTGGCAGCGCGCCCCGAAGCTTTCGTACCTGCTGAAGAAGGCCAGATGGGTCCCTCCCTCCGACGTGCCCTATTACACGATTCGCTTTCTGAAGTTCCAGGCCTTTCGATGGATGGGCGAAAGGGGAATTCCCGCGTCATGGGGGCCGCGATACAGCGGAATCGATCGCGACGTTCGAAAGATGAGCCTGCTGGAGGTCTGCGCCACGCAATGGCTGAGATGCGTTGAGGCGGCCGAAGCCGGGTTGCGTCGGGTTCCTCGGGAGCAGGTGTTTTGCATGCGCTATGAAGACTGGGTGCTGAATCCAGAGAATTTGCTGGGCGGGTTGTTTGATTTCCTCGGTCTGGACTTCGCTGACCAGGCATCGAACTACGCGCGCGCCCACGTTCGGCCAGATTATGTCGACCGCTGGAAGTCCCGGCTTTCTTCGGCCGAAGCTGCCGCAGTGGAATCCCTCCTTGCGCCGGCCCTGAATCGGCTGCAATATCTCGAAAGCGTTTCAACCCTCTCGGAATGATTCGATGATCGACTCGAGGCTGCGTTTGGGAACTCCGCTGACGCGAAAACAGCGATTCTGCAAACGCACATTGGACATTGCCGTCGCCTCGGTCGCCCTGGCCGCCTTGTCCTGGCTGATTTTCCTGTGTTGGCTGGCGGCCAGCTTCCACTTTCGAAAGTCCGGATTCTTCAGGCAGCGACGCATTGGAAAGAACGGACGTTCCTTCGAGATCGTCAAGATTCGGACGATGGCGGAAACGCCGGATCTGAACACGTCCGTGACCACCGCCGCCGACCCGCGGCTGACCTGGCTGGGCCGTTTCCTTCGAAGAACGAAGTTGGACGAAATCCCTCAGCTTTTCAACGTCTTAAAGGGAGAAATGTCGTTAGTCGGCCCCCGCCCCGACGTGCCGGGCTATGCCGATCGGCTGGAAGGCGGCGATCGAATCATCCTGTCAGTCAGGCCCGGCATGACCGGTCCAGCGTCAATTCGATTCCGCCATGAGGAGGCCCTATTAGCTTTGCAGCGAGACCCGGAGCGTTTCAATCGGGAAGTGCTGTATCGTGAAAAGGTCAAATTGAATCGTCGCTATGTGGAAAACTATAGTCTGGGGACAGACTTGCGGTGCCTTCTGGCCACAGTTCTTCCGTCGAACTTGAAAGGGATTGATGAGACCGAGGATTCACATATCTCCTCCGGAACAGACCGGCAAGGAACTTGACTACCTCCGCCAAGCCCTTCACTCAAACTGGCTCGCTCCGGTAGGTCCGGACGTCGATGCCTTCGAAGCGGAGTTTTGCGAAGCGATGGGAATGGAGCATTCCGTTGCCTTATCTTCAGGAACCGCCGCCCTGCACCTCGCCCTCAGAGTGCTGGGCGTCGGGCCTGAAGACACCGTCCTCTGCTCCACTCTGACTTTCATCGCCAGCGCCGCACCAATCTCCTACCTCGGCGCCTCACCGATCTTCATCGACTCCGACGAGTCCAGCTGGAACATGGACCCCCGATTGCTTGAATGGAAACTGAAAGAACTGGAGAGCGGCGGGCTTGGAATGCCGAAGGCGGCGATCGTCGTCGACCTTTACGGCCAATGCGCCCGATACAGCGAGATCGGCCGGATCCTGAGTCGCCGCCACATCCCAATCGTCGAAGACGCAGCCGAAGCGCTGGGTGCCGAGTATCAGGGCCGGAAAGCCGGAACATTTGGAACGCTGGCTGCATTTTCATTCAATGGAAACAAGATCGTTACGACTTCAGGCGGAGGCATGCTGGCCTCGGACGATCCGGATTTGCTCGCTGCAGCCCGCCGTCTTGCGAGCCATGCTCGAGAGCCAGCGCCCTACTACGAGCACCTGCGAATTGGATACAACTACGGCTTGAGCAATATCCTGGCAGCCATGGGTCGAGCGCAGCTGAAAACGCTGAATGAGCGGGTGAACCGACGTCGAGAGAACTTCGAACTCTATCGCAGTTTTCTGTCTGACGTCCCCGGAATCCGCTTTATGCCGGAGCTCCCGGAATGCCGCTCGACCCGTTGGCTCACCTGCGTAGTGATCGACGCGAACGAGTTCGGCGGCGGCCGGGAAAAGGTCCGACTTGCTCTTGAAGCGGAAAATATCGAATCTCGCCCGGTCTGGAAGCCACTCCATCTGCAGCCCGCCTTTGCAGGTTGCCGCGTCGCCGGAGGCCGCGTCTCGGAGCGCCTTTTCGCCGACGGCCTCTGTCTTCCCAGCGGCGGCTCTCTGAGCTCCCAGGACATTGAGCGCATCTCCCGGATCATTCTCGCTCAAGGTCGAAAGCCCGCCCACCCCCAGGAGGCTTCGTGACTCCGAAAGAGAAAACGACGTCAACCGTTCTCGACAGCAAAGTGTCCCAAGTGTTCATCGACAGCCTCGTCATTGGCGGCGCTTTTTTTCTCTCCTACCTGGTCCGATTCGACGGCTTGCCCAGAGACCCCTACTTGGCGCAATCGCTGGTCATTCTCCCCTATGTGGTCTTGCTCTACGCTGGAATGAACTGGCTTTGGGGAGTCTATTCCTTCATCTGGCAATACACGGGCTTGAGGGAAACAATCGTCATTGCCCTGGCAGTCGCATCCTCCAGCGCCGTGCTGCTGCTGGTTCGAATTCTCTTCTTCGAAGAAAGCCCTTCTTACCGGATTCCTTTTGGAATCACAGTGATTCACCCCGCACTGGCGTTCGTTGGGCTGCTTGCCGTTCGCGCGCTTCGGAGGATCTATCCTGCCGACAGGCGGCCGAAGCAAGCGACTGGAGAAGCGGAAATCATCCCCCGAAGGATTTTGATCGTCGGCGCCGGGCGTGCGGGGCGCATGTTGGCTCGGGAGCTAACAAACAGTCGGCACTTCATCGTGGTTGGCTTTCTGGACGACGACCCTCGAAAGCTGCACAAAGTCATCAACGGAATCCGGGTGGTTGGAACGACCGGCGAAGTTCTTCCCCGTGCGGCGGAAGCCGGCGCCGGCGAAGTGGCGCTTGCTATTCCTTCAGCTTCCCAATCCCTCGCTCGCGGCATCGTTTCCGTCTGCGAGGCTGCGGGAATTCGAGTATCCATGATCCCCAGCCTCAGCGAAGTTCTGATAGGCAAAGCCTCCATCGTCGAACTGCAGCGGATCCATGCCGAGGACCTTCTCGGAAGGGATGCCATCACGTTTCCCTCAGAAGACGCGGATCTGCTTGCCTGCTATCGCGGAAAGCGAGTCCTGATAACAGGCGCAGGCGGCTCGATCGGGTCTGAACTGACCCGCCAAATGATGCGATTTTCGCCGGAAAGGCTCATTCTGCTCGACAAGGACGAAAACTGTCTGTACGAAATCGGATTGGAAATCAGCGAGTTCGACGGGGCCTGCATCGATCAGATCGTCGCCGACGTGCGCGATCGGCGGAGAATCGAGCAGGTGTTTCAGCGATTTCAACCTGAGGTCGTTTTTCATGCCGCCGCGTACAAGCAGGTGCCGATAATGGAGGCCAACCCCTCCGAAGCGGTTACAAGCAATGTGCTGGGGACCAGGAATCTGATCGATCTTGCGGTCCAGCACGATGCGGAGACGTTCGTGCTAATCTCGACTGACAAAGCCGTCAATCCTACCAGCATCATGGGAGCTTCCAAACGAGTCGCCGAACTGATTCTCCAAAATGAGGCGCGGCGCCAACCCCGCACGCATTTGTGCGCCGTTCGCTTCGGCAACGTGCTGGGCAGTCGTGGAAGCGTCCTGCAGGTCTTTCAACAGCGCATTTCCAAGGGGTTGAATCTGCAGGTCACCCATCCCGAGATGACGCGTTACTTTATGACCATTCCGGAAGCCGTGCATCTAGTCATTCAGGCGGGCTCGCTGGGGGCCGCCGGAGACCTGTTCATCCTGGACATGGGCCGACCCGTCAAAATCATGGATCTTGCCAAACAGCTGATTGCGCTTTCGGGACGGAGAATCGGCCAAGACATCGAAATCGAAATTTCCGAGCAAAGACCAGGGGAAAAGCTTTTCGAGGAGCTGCGCTCAGAACGGGAGCGGGAGCTCCGAAGCACCAAATATCCGAAAATTCGCGTCATCGAAAACGATTTCGGCTATGTCTCTTCCCTCGACTCATCCGTTGCGACTCTGATCGCCGCGGCGGAACGTGCAGACGAGGATGCCATTTGCGCGATTTTCGATGCGATGGCAATCGGATTCCGGCTTCAGAACGGTCAAACCGATCTCGCGGCCGAAGGGGGCTGAGCGGTTTCGCGGGTCGGCGTTATAGCGTTCTTGTGCATGATTCAATCGAATCTAGAAGTGCCCGCTCATCCAGGGCTAGAGCCGACGTAAGCCGGATTGTTTAGATGGGGAAGGCAATTGCGCGGCAATTCTCAAAAAAACTCTTGGATTGGAATTGCCTTCGCGCGATAATGCGCTGTCACGCGGACGCTCCGCGAGCATTCCCACCAATTTGGAGGCAGGAAATGATGGATACAATCTACAAGCTGTCACAACGCTTCGCATTTTCGCTGGTTCTAACGATAACTGTTGCCGCATCCGCAGCGGCCGCGCCGCACGGCGGTGAATCCGCTCCCGGAAAGCAGTACGTCATGGCTGTTTCCGCTGACGGGAAATCAACCGAGTGCGTCGGGATGGACGAGGCCACCTTCGAACAGTTCTTCGGAATCTCGCTGCACGCGGCCAGAGCCGATTTCGAATCTCAGGACGCCGTTTTCAGCAATGTCGTCACTTCGACCTTCGATGTCACGTACACCGGGTTCACCGCGCAGGCGCAGGCTGCGTTTCAGCATGCCGTCGACATCCTGTCTTCCGTCTTTTCTTCTCCGGTTCCCATCAAGGTCGACGCTCGCTTTCAGTCGCTTGGTCAGGGAATCCTCGGATCAGCCGGACCGAACGGTTCGATTCGGGACGGCACTGGATTGCCCCTCGCCGGCACATGGTTCCCCATGCCTCTGGGCGAGAGCCTGATCGGCTCCGACACCGGCTTCACCTCTTCGGACATCATTGCAACGCTCAACAGCGGTTTTGCCGACTGGTACCTGGGCACTGACGGAACCCCCCCTGGAGGCAAATGGGACATGGTCACGGTCGCCCTGCACGAGCTCCTTCACGGACTTGGATTCGTGGATAGCTTTAATGTTTCCGGCGGCCAGGGCTCCTGGGGCGATGATGGGTTTCCGTTTGTTTACGACTTGTCTGTCCGGAATGCCGCCGGTCAGATGCTGGTCAGCGACTTTGCCAACCCTTCGGCTGCGCTTGCGGCTCAACTGCAAAGCAACCATCTCTATTTCGGGGGTTTCACCTTTCCCCGACGCATCTTCGCTCCGAGTCCGTTTCAGCCAGGCTCCAGCATTGCCCACGTCGATCCGACCACATTTCCTCAAGGCAATGTCGACGCCCTGATGAGGCCGGGCATTAGCTCAGGCTTTGCCATCCATTCTCTCGGTCCCGTGACCGCCAGCATTTTCAGCGACATGGGCTGGACCATCACCGCACCGGCGGAAATGACAGGCTGCATCTTCAACTGCGATGTGGGCATGGGCACCGGCGCCCCGCAGGCCGCCCTGCATCTGCAGCGTTCCGACGGGTCCGCAAAGGTGCTCGTTCGCGAGACGAATGCAACTCCGACACCTCGAACCCTGTTCGCGTTAGAAAACAACGGAGCGGTGCGTTTCAACTTCGTCAATAACACAACCGGAGACGACTGGTTCTTCAGTCAGGACGGACTGGGCCGCTTCATCATTTCGTTGGTGGGCACGGGTGGACCGGAGATGCTGCTTGGCAAGGACGGACGGGTTCTGATAGGTCCGGGAACTTCGTCCGTGTTCGATCTGAGCCCAACCGGCAACCTCAACATCAGCGGAACGCTGCAGCAGAACTCCAACCGGGAGGCGAAGGCCAACTTCATGCTGGTCGACCCAAAGGAAATTCTCGGCAAAGTCGCCCGGCTTCCCATCTCTTCCTGGAACTTTCGATTCGACGACGAATCGGTGCGCCATCTTGGTCCGATGGCCCAGGACTTTCACGCGACATTCGGGTTGGGCGGCGACGAGACGAAACTGGCGCCCCTCGATGTTTCGAGCGTCGCACTGGCTGCCATTCAGGGCCTGCTGGAAGAGCTCGCCTCTGAAAGGGAGAAAAACCAGCGGCTGCAGAATCGCGTGAGCGGCCTGGAGCGGCGCCTGGCCGCCCTGGAAGCTGCACTGATCGGCGCCGCAGACTAAATCCGCATGACGCCGCCTGGATGTAGGCGCCGCCTCAGGCGGCGATGTTCAACTCGGATGATGCACCCGGGTCCGTTCCGACGCGCCAGCAGAACTCGGGTGCAAGATCCGTGCGTTGCGGCCGGGAATCTGTTGACAGTCGATCTCCTGGGCGCTTGAGCTCGAGTCAGATAATTTTTTCGTTCAAACGGGCGGCTCGGCTGGAAGCGGAAATCTTTTTTTCGGCCCGAGTGAAAACCGAAAAACGTTTGCGGGCTCCGGACGATCTCCCCGGAACGAAATCCCTCAGAAAGAAACGGGGCCGCAGTCGTCGGCGCCTCCGGCCGCCGGCATGGCCTACAAGGAGCGATGCGATGATTCTCAGGCTGTTTGCATTTCTATTGTCCGCACTGTTCACGATTTCGACTCTGGTTGCGGGCGCCCGCTCGCAGGAGCGCTTCAGCGCATGGCAGTTGCTTAAGGAGCGGGATCCGGCGATCGCCGACGACGCCTCCATAGACTGGAGACAGCGGCTGATCCTGCACGCGCTGACGCCGCGACAGGCCGAAGAGTACTTTTCCGGAAGAGCCTCGGCCGGAGAGCTGATTCTGGAGGACGGAAGAACGCTGGCGGCGGTCTTAAGAGAGCGGGAATCGCCCGCCGCCGGAGTCTACGTGCCACTGGCGGTGGCCTGCCGGCTGTTTGAAGCCGTCGTGGAGGAGCCGGCTGCGAGCCAACCGGGACCGGAGCGAAGCTTCCAGCTGACGTCATCCAGTCTGTCGGCGCAGGGGGGATCGGCCTCCGGGTGTCCGATGCCGCCGGACGCGCTGGCAGTGGTGCTGCAGCTGCGGGTACAGGGCGCGGGAGCCGTTCAGCCGCGGATCAAGCTTTGGTCGGCAGGCTACCCGGAGCCGGCCTCGGCGGCGTTCGAAGGCGGAGGCGACGTATGGAGCGAAGAGCGCACGGCGACGACGATCGTCAACCTGTGCCGCGAAGAGCGATGCCTTCCCGCAGAACTACAGTTGCGAAGCAGCCGGGCTGCGCTGGTTCAGGGCGACCTGATCGGTTACTTTCGGCCGCTATCGGCCTCGGATCGGCTGGGACCGCTGCCCGTCTTTCCGCTGCTCACCGAAGGGCCCAGCAACAACTTCTTCGGGACGGATGCGGGCGCGATCACCACGGGCGACTTCAACTCCTTTTTCGGCGGGTCCGCCGGCGCGAACAACACTACCGGAACGAACAACTCCTTCTTCGGACACAACGCCGGTTTGAACAACACGGCCTCCAACAATTCCTTCTTCGGATCGGCCGCGGGCGGGTCAAACACGATCGGCACTTTCAACTCCTTTTTCGGACGAAGAGCCGGTGCGAACAACTTATCGGCTTGCTGCAACTCCTTTTTTGGAACGGAGGCAGGTCGAAACAACACGGCAGGCGAAGCCAACTCCTTCTTTGGGGATTTGGCGGGGTCTTCTAATACTACCGGGGGCTCCAACTCGTTTTTTGGAGCGGACGCGGGTAAAAACAACACGCAAGGCAATTCCAACGCTTCGTTCGGAGATCTGGCGGGTTTGAACAACGCCACTGGTTCAAACAATTCCTTTTTCGGATCCCTGGCCGGCAATTCGAACACAATCGAAAACAACAACACTTTCGTCGGCGCCTCTTCCAACGGCGCCGCTGGCATCACGAATTCCACTGCGCTGGGACACCGAGCTCAGGTCAGCCAGTCCAACAGCCTGGTGCTGGGCAGCATCTTGGGGGTCAATGGCGCGAGCGCCAGCGTCAACGTGGGCATCGGCACGCCTGCGCCGGAGCATCCGATGCACCTG
>CAZAEY010000023.1:0-31784 GCA_964484155.1 uncultured Acidobacteriota bacterium | reverse complement strand
AAGACTTTCAGCTTTTGACGGCTGCGCAGAACGGGGAACTGCCGCTGGACCTGCCGGCTCATTTCCGCGCCGAGCAATTTGCCGGACCGGGGGAGGAGAGGGACGTGCTCGTCTGCCTGGAGATTCCGACCGAGGGCCTCGAGTTTCGGGAGTTCGAAAGCGACGAAGGCAAGACGCATCAAGCCGAAATCGAGGTGGTCGGGGTGTTGCGTGACGAGGCGGGCCACGCGCTGATGCGCTTTGGAACTCCGATGCTTTTCAATCTCACGCCTCAGGAAATGGCCGAATTGCAGGGCGGCGGGTTGAGCTTCAACAACAAGACGGAGCTTCTCCCCGGCACGTATTCATTCCAGGTGCTGGTGCAGGACCGGAATTCCTCCAAAGCCGCGTTGATCGAGCGGCCTGTCAGGATCTTGCCGGCGCCGCGGGAATTGGCCCTCAGCTCCATCGTTCTGGGAAAGAGCGTGGAACGGGCGCAAGACCAGAAAGGTCTGCTGACCGCAGACGGAAGCACCGTGATTCCTTCGGCGAGCCGACGGTTCGCCAACGGGGAGCACCTGATTTACTTTTTCGAAATCTATTTCGGGGAGCGGAAGGAGTCGGCCAAGCTGGATTTTTCGATCAGAATGAGCGGATCACAGACGAACCTTGATCTTCCGTCCCAGGTTATTTCTGGGCCCGCCGATGGATCGAAGGTCTCGGTTTCCCGCTATATCGAGCTGAGCGGACTCCCGCTCGGCACCTACATCCTGACGGTGCGGGCCCAAGACGCCCAGGGAAAGGAAACCGCTCAAGCTCAGACGCCGTTTTCCATCGTGCAGTGACCGGCGGAGCCCCCGCGAGAATCGGAGCGTCAGTCTGTGACGCGAAGCTTTTCCCGCCTTTTCGGCTTTCGCCTGGTTTCCAAACCTCTTCTCAACCGGTTGTTCAGGAAGCTGACTCGCCGAAGATGGAGTCGACGAAAGCCTCAGGGGCGAACGGGAGGAGGTCTTCCTTTTTCTCGCCGACGCCGATATAGCGGATGGGGATCTTCAGTTCCTTGACGATGGCTACAACAATGCCGCCTTTGGCGGTGCCGTCCAGCTTGGTCACGATCAGGCCCGTGACGCCGGAGGCCTTCAGAAATTCACGCGCCTGCGCAAGCCCGTTCTGGCCCGTCGTGGCGTCCAGGATCAGGTAGACCTCGTGCGGCGCGCCTTCCACTTCCCGCGACGCGATCCTGCGCATCTTCTCCAGCTCCTGCATGAGATTGGACTTGCTGTGCAGCCGCCCGGCCGTATCGACCATCAGTACGTCCCGATTTCGCGCCCGGGCGGCCTGGATGGCGTCAAATAGAACCGCAGCGGGGTCGGCGCCGGGTTTCTGCTTGATGATCTCGCAGCCGGTGCGATTCGCCCAGATGTCGAGTTGCTCGACGGCAGCGGCCCGGAAGGTGTCGGAAGCCGAAAGCAGCACGGATGCCCCTTCCGCCTGGAAACGGTGAGCCAGTTTGCCGATCGTGGTGGTCTTTCCGACCCCGTTGACGCCGACAACCAGGATGACATGGGGACGGAGCTGCCGGAACCCTTCAGGGCTCCAACCGTCCGAGGCGGCCAGGATTGCGAGCAATTCAGATCGGATCAGTCTCTTTATCTGATGAGAAGTGACGAAACGGTTGCTGCGGGTCTCCTCTCGAAGCCGCTCTACAATCTCCATAGTCGTCTGGACGCCAAGATCGGCGCCGATCAAGAGCTCTTCGAGCTGTTCCAGCTGCTCCTCGGTGATCGGGCTCTCCGAGGTCCCCGCCAACTGGTTGATCTTGAAATTCAGGTCTTCCTTGGTCGACTGCAATGCGCTTTTCAGTCGCGAAAAATATCCCGGTTGCTCTCGATAGTTGAAGATGCTCATAGCTGTTTCAGTTCCTGATAGCGCTGGTCGACGGCCGCCCACTCTCCATTCTGGAGCAGCCGCCAGAGAAGAGTCCACTCCCGGGTCAGCGCCGCGAAGAATTCCAACCGGTCGACGTCGACCCCTGCTTCCATCTTCAGCGAAGTAGCCCTTAGCTCCAGTTCGGGCGGGAAGCCGGTATGGTTCAAGTTGACGCCGACGCCCGCCACAGCCCATTGGATGCGGTTCTCCTGACTGCCCAACTCGGTCAGGGCGCCGGCGACTTTCCGGCGGCCGATCAGGACGTCGTTCGGATCCTTGACGGTCGGAAAGCAGCGGCCCGCCGAGAATCGGCGCACAACGCTGACTACAGCCAGGCTGGTGATCCGATTCAAAAAGAAGGCCTTTTCAGTCTCCCATTCGGGAAACACTAGGTAGGATGCATAAAGACCCTGGTCGGACGGCGAATGCCAGCTTCGGCCATACTGCCCTTTCCCGGCTCGCTGCGATTTGGCGACGGCGGCTTTCGGTTCTCTTTCATCGATGAACTGTTTCAGGTAATCGTTTGTGGAGCCGACCTCTTCGAGGAAATCGATCGTGGAAAACATGGCGCTCCCGGAGCGAGTCAGTCCGCCTGCTGTTGCAGCCGGCTGATCTTTTCCTTCAGCCTGGCCGCTTTCTCCAGGGCTTCGTCGTACCCTCGTCTAGCCCCCTCGACCACTGCCTCGGGCGCCTTTTCGAGAAAGCTCTGATTCTGGAGTCGCTTCTGATGGCCGGCCATTTCTGTGCGGACCTTTTCCAGTTGCTTGTTCATTCTTTCCAGCTCCGCATCCAGGTCTATGACCTGGTCGAGGGAAAGGGAGAAGTCGGCCAGGCGGCTGACTCCCAGTACTCTCAGTCCGTCCTCTGGCAGTTCATTTACGAAAAGGACTTCGTCCAATTGAGCCAGGCGCTGCAAATGATGCAACTGCGAGTCCAGGAACTTCCGGCCTTCAGGCGGACACCGGAGTTCGGCTGAAAGCTTCTCCCTGGGGTCGATCTTGTTCTGGGCCCGCGCAGTGCGAATGGCCGTAATGGTCTCCTGCAGATCCTGCATTTTCTCGATCGACTCAGCATCGATCCGGGACGGGTTCAGTTCTGGATAAGGCGCCAGCATAATGGTCTCGCCCCGGTGGGGAACCTTTTGCCAAAGCTCTTCGGTGATGAAGGGAATGAAGGGGTGCAGGAGCCGAAGCGAGGTCTCCAATACCCAGATAGCCACGGTGCGGGCGCGATCTCGATCCGCTTGCCGGTCACTCGTCAGATCGGTCTTGATCAACTCAATGTACCAGTCGCATAGCTCGTGCCAGAAAAAGTGATAGAGTTCGTTTGCCGCTTCGTGAAAAAAGTATTGGGTCAGGTTCTTCCGCGTTCGCTCGATCGTCTGGTGCAGCCGCCCCAGAATCCAGCGGTCCTCCAGCCGCAGCCGATCCGCAGCAATCAGAAGGTCGATATCGGCTTCATCGACCGGGCGGGCGTCCGGCTCCAAATGCAATAAGAGAAATCGGCCGGCGTTCCATATCTTGTTGCAGAAGGCCCTATAGCCCGCCATGCGGCTGACTGAAAATGGGATATCCCCTCCCGGGACGGCCATCACGCTCAACGTAAAGCGCACAGCGTCGGTTCCATACTCCGGAATGATCTCCAGCGGGTCGATGATGTTGCCGCGCGACTTCGACATCTTCTGTCCTTTTTCGTCACGAACCAGTCCGCTGATGTAGATCTGTCGAAAAGGAACGTCGCCTCTGAACTTCAGTCCCATCATCATCATCCGCGCCACCCAGAAAAAAATGATGTCAGGGCCGGTTACCAGCGCTGTGGTGGGATAGAAGCGTTTCAAATCCGCAGTTTCCTCGGGCCAACCGAGCGTGGAGAACGGCCACAGGGCCGAGCTGAACCAGGTGTCCAGAACGTCCGATTCCTGCGCCATTTCCCGGCCGCCGCATTTTGTACAGGAGGCGGGCGCCTTGCGAGCTACGATCAACTCCTGACATTCGCTGCATGTCCATGCTGGAATGCGATGTCCCCACCAGAGCTGGCGGCTGATACACCAGTCGTGGATGTTCTCCATCCAGTCGAAGTAGATTCGACGGAAGTTGTCCGAAACGAAGGCGGCCTGTCCGTTGGATACGGCCTCCATGGCGGGGCGGGCCAAGGGCTGCACGCGGACGAACCACTGTCGGGAAACCAAGGGCTCCACAAGAGTGTGGCAGCGCTGGCAATGGCCCAGATTGTAAGCGTGCTCCTCCACCTTCTCCAGCAACCCCAGCGCGTCAAGGTCCGCGACGATTTTTCGGCGGGCTTCGAAGCGGTCCAAGCCCGCATATGGTCCCGCCGACTCAGTCATTTTCGCATCTTCCCCGATGACCAGAACGACCTCCAGATCGTGACGACGGCCCGCTTCAAAGTCGTTCGGGTCGTGTCCGGGAGTCACTTTGACGATCCCGGTTCCGAATTCCCGATCTACGAATTCATCGAAGATGACAGGGACTTCCCGCTCCATGAGCGGAAGAACCACGCTCTTGCCTGCCAGGTGTAAATAGCGGGAGTCCTGCGGATGCACCGCGACGGCCGTATCCCCCAGCATCGTTTCGGGACGGGTGGTGGCGACAACGACGAATTCAGCGGAATCCTTCACCGGATATCGCAAATGCCAGAGCTTTCCCTGCTTAGCCTCGTATTCGACCTCGAGGTCGGATATGGCCGTCGAGCAGCGCGGACACCAGTTGACCAGATAATCACCTCGATATATGAGCCCTTCCTCGAACAATCGGACGAAGACCTCTCTGACAGCGCGGGAAAGACCTTCGTCCAGCGTAAAACGAAGCCGGCTCCAATCGCAGGAAGAGCCCAGCGTTCGAATCTGCCCCAGGATCTTCTTCTCGGACCGCTCTTTCCATTCCCACACCAGTTCTTCGAACTTCTCTCGGCCGAGTTCCGTTCGGTGTCTTCCTTCTTCGGCCAAACGTCTTTCCACAACGTTCTGAGTGGCGATTCCGGCATGATCGGTTCCCGGGAGCCACAGGACGTTGCAGCCCATCATCCGCTTCCAGCGACAGAGGATGTCCTGGAGCGTGCAATTCAGGGCATGGCCCATATGCAGGGAGCCGGTCACATTGGGCGGAGGCATGACGATGGAAAAGGTCTCGGCTTTTGAGGCGGAATCGGCTCGAAACCATCCGCTTTCCTCCCACCAACGGTACAGACGAGATTCGACGTCGGCCGGTTCGTATGTCTTTGGAATCTGTATACCCAATTGGTTCCCTCGCCTCGTCGGACCCGCCCGACTAGTCTGTCTGTCTGACGGTATGGCCTGTCCGAATCATCTCACTTTCCGACTCGTCGCTTGCGCCAGGATAACGGAGCACCCGTTGCAGCAATTGAAACGTGGGCCTCGACTGTCGTGGAGTCAGTTCAAAGGGCGGGATCGCCGCCGAAGACCCATGCGTGGAGACGACTCTAAAGGGGACGGCGGGGGGTATTTCTCTGCGTCTGTTGAGTTCGGATGCGAAAGTTGGGGAATCCAGAAGCAATTTCTGAACGAGCGACACCAGTTTGGACGTTTCAAATGGCTTGGTCAGGTGAGCGGTCGCACCCGCCCTCTGTGCGCGAACAGAGTCGAAGGGCTCAAAGGTTCCTGCGAGTAGAACTACGGGAATCTCCTCGACATTGGGCAGCGTGCGAATCTCGCGACAAAGATCGTAACCGTCCATCATCGGGAGAAAGACGTCGGCCAGAACCACGTCGGAGCCGTTTTTTCGAATCCAGTCCAGGGCTGAAACGCCGTCGCTGAAGCAGATGATTTCCAGTGGCTCGTCCAGAAAGGACAGCTGAACGATTTTCTGAATCGTCTGACTGTCGTCCGCCAGTATCATTCGCGCCATTCGGAGAGCCCCATTCGTTAATCCCGGTTCGACCCGTCGATGGGCGGAAGTTCGGAATCGCCGCGGCGCTCGTCGGCTCGCCTCCGCGCGATCTCATAGATATCGGGTCTCCCGGCAAAAACCTGCCAGACGCTCCGAATGGGATCGAAAACCGAAAAGCTTTCGTCTCTGCGATTCGCCTTATTCAGGGCGGCCCTCTGTTCGTCGACTGGCGGGATGTCCTTTTCCAATAGGGTCAGTTTTTCGGTCGCGCTGTCGTAATGCTGGCTGAAAGGATACTCGGCCGCCAACTGGGCGTAGTAAACGGAGGCTTCCTCGACTCTTCCGATTTCCTCCAGCGATCGACCCAATTGATACAGCGTGTCATCTTTCATGCTGAAGGTGGGAAAGTCTTCCAAGACTCCCTTGTAGCGAAATTCGGCCGCTACATACGAACTCCGCCGGAAGTAAAACTCTCCGACCTCGTGCTCTCCGCGGGCGAGCGTTTCATTCACCTCCCACAGAACCTCCTCGGCATAAGGGGCCAGCTCGCTGTCCGGAAAATTCCGAAGGAATCGCTCCAACTCGTTCTTGGCCTTTCGAGCGAATGTGGGATCGCGGTCGTGCGGCTTCATCAAGCGCACGTTGATGGCGGCGATCTTCAATTGGGCGTCGTCGGCCATCTCATGGGTCGGATAGAAGATCAGGAAGTCCTTGTATTGGGATTCGGCCTGAAGGAGGCTCTCGGTTCCGCCCTCCGAATAGTAGGAGTCAGCCATTGCCAGAAACGAAGCCGGCGTGTATTCGCTGTCCGGATAGGTGTTGATCAGGGTCTGGAAGGAGAGGCGAGCCTTGATGTACTGATTCTTCCCGAGAAACTCCATCCCGTTTTCAAACAGAGTCGTATCCGGCGCCACGGCGTCGGCCTGCAGTCCGGCGCTTTTCTGTCCGCCGCAGGCTGCAAGCACTAACGTTGCAAGGCAAATCAGCAGAAGTTGGTTGATTCTTTTCATGGCACTTTCACACTTGCATTCTGCCGCTGCCGGCTTCCTTCCAGCACGGCAGTCGACATTTTGCGATAGGCGGTGGCGGGATCCGGGGCACCGAAAATGGCGGACCCGGACACCAGTATTTCGGCCCCGGCTCGAACCGCGTCAGCCGCATTCTCCAAATCGATTCCACCGTCGATCTCAACTGTTGGCTCGACGGATTTCGATTCCATCAGCTCACTCAAAGCTCTTATTTTAGCAAAACTCGTTGGAATAAACTGCTGTCCGCCGAATCCGGGATTTACCGACATGATCAGAACCAGGTCGCAGCAAGGAAGAATCTCCTCCAGCAACCCGATGGGGGAATGCGGGTTGAGGGCCACCCCCGCGCGCGCGCCGTTATTTCGAATCTCATCCAAGACCCGGTGAAGATGTCGGACCGCCTCGATATGCACGGTAACCCAGTCCGCGCCCGCTCGGGCGTAATCGACAGCCCTCTCGTCGGGGTTGGAAATCATCAGGTGCACGTCCAGTTGCAGACGGGTTTCCTTTCGGATGGCTTCCAGTACGGGGAGTCCGATCGTCAGATTCGGAACGAAGTGGCCGTCCATGACGTCGATATGCAGGATTTCGGCCCCGGCATCCTCCATGACCTTAATGTCGCGGCCCAGCCGCGCGAAGTCGGCGGACAGCAGAGAAGGGGCGATTCTGGCGCGCATTTTTCAGAGGCCTCCTTTTGCATCGCTCGATAGCTGCGCGCGTACTGCACTTCGGCTCCACTGGCCGTTCCGGATACTGCACAAGGACGCTTGCGCGGACGTCCGTCCCCCGCCCTCTCGAAACGCCTCTTTCCGGCGTCTGGTTAGGGAAGTCTGCGAGAAATCCGGGCCCGCGGTCATCGAGCCACCTCCAGGTGCACGGCCTCGTCCTCGCGCAGCGCGTAGCCGGCCTCGGGGAACTGGCGAAGAACGGCGCCTCGCACAGCGCCAGGCTGACTGCGATACTGAATCCGATCGACTTCGAAACCGCTGCCGTTGAACAGTGCAATTACGCGATTCAGGTTCTCTCCTTCAAGATCCGGCATAACGAATTGCCTCGGGCGGGAGCGATTGACCAGCACGTCGATGCTGTTTCCCACGTTTTCAGCGGAGTCCGGCAGTGGAAACTGGCTGACGATCCGATCGTCTCCCACACCCGGCAGGTCAATCTCGCTGACTTTGCCCAGTTCATAGCCGTTCTGTTCGACCATCAGTCGGGCGGCGCGCAAGGAAGCGTTGATTAGATCTGGAACGGGGTTGATCCGCGGGCCCAGACTTACAACGACCTGCACGTCGCGTTTCGGCCGGATTTCGACGCCGGCTCCCGGAAGCTGGGAAATGATGGCTCCCTCCGGCACGTTCGCGTCGTATCTCTGCCCGCTGACCGCCAGGTTGACGTCCAGGCGCTTGGAAAGGGGAACGGCGTCCACCAGGGCCATGCCAACCAGAGGAGGAACTTCGACCACTTTGCCTCGCACCGCCATGCGCATGCCCAGAATGGAGCTGAAAACAAACGCAGCAAAGAGGACTCCGGCCAGCAGGACGATTTTCCCCATTGCGTAAAACCGTCTCTGGCCGAGAAGATTTCCTTTTTTTTCCGACCTCTGTTTTTTCATCATCGATTGGCAATGACTACCAGTGTAACGATTCGGGGTGTCTCCGGGGTTGAATGCTCTCGGAAACAATTTACCACAAGGCCTGCCGGGCTAGCGAAAAATCGCCTCAGTGTTGGTAAGCGCCGCGCAACCAGCGCGACATTGTGTTCGGCAAGTTTTTATCCGCGTCGGATTCGAGCCGCGAAGAAGCCTTCGTCGGAGGAGTCCGGAAAGCTGCGAAAAAAGTCCCCTTCCAAGCGCGCTTCCGGGGTCTCGGAGAGAAAGCTTTCGACCGTCTGTTCGTTCTCCTGAGGCATCACGGAGCAGGTGGAGTAAATCAGCGTTCCATCTTTGCGCAGCACGCGAAACCCTTCTCGGAGAATCGCAGTTTGCAGCCGCTGAAAACGTGCTAACTGCGACGGCTGGAAAGTCCAGCGAATGTCGGGATTTCTCCGAAGCGTGCCCAGGCCCGAACAGGGAACGTCCAGCAGGATGGAATCGAACCGCGCAGCCAGCGGCAAGGCTCGCGAGGCGTCGGCCTGCACCAGCTGAAGATTGGGAATGTCGTACAGATGCGCCCTCTTCGCCATTTCAAGCAGGCGACTGAAGTCCGCGTCCGCGCAAAAGATTGGTTGAAAGTCCCGCCGCCGGGACGCCAGGATGAAGGACTTTCCGCCTGGGGCTGCGCAAAGATCGGCGATCTTGCCGTCAGTCGGCACCGGAAGCATCCCGGCGACCTTTTGGCTCGACGGGTCCATAAAGAAACAGGCTCCCGCTCGGTACAATGGGTGAAGGACGAAGCCGGGAGAACCCACGCGGACGCAGGCTTCCAATTCCGGATGCTCTGAAAACGAAATGCCTTCTTCGCGGAGCCTGGCCAGGAAAGACTCTCGGTCGATTCGAAACGGATTGATCCAAAGCCAGGGGTCCGGAGGCTGATTGTTCCTGTCCATCATTCGGTTTGCCGCATCCCGGCCGAATGCGTCCCAGAACGCCGCCACCATCCACTCCGGATGGCTCCAGCGTATGGCTGCGTCCGGGACGCTGTCGCCCGCAGGCAGAGAGGGGCGTTCCCGATCGAAGCGTCGCAGCACGGCGTTGACGAACCCCGCCGCCGAACTCTTGCGGAACGCCGGGCACAGGTCTACCGCCTCGCTGACTACGGCGTGGGCCGGCACGCGCATCCAGGCGAGCTGGTAAAGACCGATTCTCAGGATCCATGCAATTTCCGAGTCGATCTGATCGATCCGCCGCTCCGAAAGGCGTTCGATGAAGAAATCCAGGGCCTTGAGCCGCCGCAGCGTTCCGTAAACCAATTCCGTCGTAAATCGGCGGTTTTTCGGATGGAGGTCGCGAAAAGCTTTTCCCTGGAACTCGCTTTCCAAGGTGGAGCGGCGCTGACCAACTCGGAACAGGATACGCACGGCGATCAGGCGGTGGGACGAAGGAGCCATAGAGTTCCAGGCCTAGTCTGAAAACCTCTCGCCGACCCGCAACTGGGCGCCGTTTGTGAAATCCCGGGCATCGATCCGGTTTCGGTTCGGGAGCTGAAACTCAATCAATTCAACGCATTCGCCGCCCCCGCATGCAACGGCCACGGCTGCAGGCTCGATCGCAGCAATGGTCCCGGGCTTCAGGCTGAAATCCTTTTTCGCTGCTTTGGGAAATCGACTTTTCCAGATCTTCAGCGCTTCTCCCCGAAAGGTAGTTCTGGCGCCGGGCCGCGGGTTGAACGCGCGGATCTGATCGTGGACCTTGCGTGCGCTGGCGCCCCAGTTGATGATCGCGTCTTGAGGGCTGATCCGGGGGGAGTAGGTGGCTCCTTCCGAGCCCTGGGGGCTAGGCTTGACTGTGCCCGCCAGGTAATCCGGCAGGACTTCGATCAGCAAGTCGGCCCCTTGCTCCGCGAGTCTCTCTTCCAGCTCCCCGGCATTCATTTCGGGAGGGATGGGGCAAGCCCGCTGAGCCAAAATGTCTCCGGTATCCATTCCTTCGTCGATTTTCATGATGGTCACCCCGGTTTGTTCGTCGCCGTTCCAGATAGCGTGAACGACGGGGGCGGCGCCTCGGTACGCCGGCAGCAAAGAGGCGTGCACGTTGAGCGTTCCATACCGCGGGAAATCAAAAAAGTCCCGAGGCAGGATTTGCCCGAATGCAACGACCACGATTAGATCGGGCTGCAACTGATCCAGCAGGCTCATAGCCTCCGGATTTCCACGGATGCGCTCCGGCTGAAACACTGGTATGTCAGATTTCAGCGCGGCTTGTTTGGCGGCGGGAAGGGACATTTTCCGGCCTCGGCCAGCCGGCCGGTCGGGTTGCGTGACCGCCCCGATGACTTTCCACCCATTGGAAGGCTGGCAGCCGATCAGTCTTTCCAGAGAAGGAACCGCGAAGGCTGGAGTTCCCAGGAAGAGAATGCGTGTCACCATTCGCCGGCCTTGATGAGCTTCCGGATCCTGCGCTTGATCGAATCCCGTTTAAACACTGAAATGCGATCGATATAAAGGATGCCGTCCAGGTGGTCGATTTCGTGGCAGAGGGCACGGGCCAGCAGTTCCTTTCCCGCGAATTCAACCCTTTCTCCCTTGAGGTCCTGTCCCCGCACCTTGACCCAAAGAGGCCGCGTCACGGGGGCCGTGAAGCCGGGGATGCTCAGGCATCCCTCTTCCTCCCGCTGCGAACCCTCCTTCTCAACGACTTCAGGATTGGCCAGGATGATCTGGTGCCCCTGCTCCTGTCCGGCGCTCAGATCGATGACCAGAAGCCGAATCGTCACCCCGACCTGGGGGGCCGCAAGGCCGATGCCGGGGGCGGCGTACATGGTTTCCAGCATATCGACGGCAAGGGTTTCGAGATCGCGGTCGAATGCGGTGACCGGCTGGCTTGGCGATTCCAGTTCGGGGGCGCCATACTTCAGAATCGGTCGAATCATTAGGTGGTCCTATCGGATTGGCATCCATCCCTCCGGCGGCGGCGGTCCGGCGGATGTTTTCTGCGCCCAGCGTTCGTCTGGTAGAATTCCCATGCGAACGCTTGCAGGCAGTTGCGGCGATTCACGAATTTCATCAACGTTCCTTCTCGTTCGATGTGGAAAAGATTCTGGTGGCGAACTCTTCCTGTGACATACGGCAGTCCCAGCCCGCATGTGTGAAGTGTACCATTGAGTCTGAAACGTGAATCAAATCGCCGGTTTCATTAGAGGCGCGGCAGATTTCGTCGCTGGAGGCATTCAAATGCGGGGATTCGGAAATTGGGAAGAATGCCGGCGTGATGCTCCGGAACGGCTAGAATGAGTACGGGGTGCGGATGACTCTGATCTACGGGGTAATTTACGAGATTCAGCAGTTTACGCTGCTGTCGGTGCAGGCGGTGACCAACTTGTTTCGCCGGCCCCGGTACTTCCAGGATACGTTTCATCAGATGGACATGGTCGGCGTCAGCTCGCTGGTCATCGTTCTTCTCACAGGGTTTTTCACCGGCGGAGTATTGGCGCTGCAGGCGTCGAGTTCCCTGAAGGCTTTCGGGGCCGTAAATCTGACCGGTCAGCTGGTTGCGGTCTCCCTGGTTCGCGAACTGGGCCCGGTGTTGACCGCACTGATGATTTCCGGGAGGGTGGGCTCGGGATTCGCTTCCGAGCTTGGCTCGATGGTGGTCACAGAGCAGATCGACGCCATGCGCGCGCTGGGCACCGATCCAACCAAGAAACTTGTGACGCCGCGGCTCATCGCCTGCGTCACGATGCTGCCCCTGCTCACGGTGATGGCCGATCTGGCGGGCCTGGTCGGCGGATGGCTGGTTTCCTACTACACGCTGAATCTCAACACGAATCTTTACTGGAGCCAGGCATTGCGATCGATCAGCTATATCGACGCTTTGGAAGGCCTCGCCAAACCCTTGGTCTTCGGCTTCATCATCGGCATGATCGGCTGCTATTTCGGATTGAATACGCGGGGCGGGACCCGAGGAGTGGGCAAAGCCACCACGCAGGCCGTGGTCTTCGCTTCGATTATGGTCATCGTATCGGACTTTTTCGTCAGCAAGATCATTCTGGAGTTGAGGTATTGAGCGTCATTCGTTTTGAAAATGTGACGAAGATTTACGACGGTCAGCCGGTACTGAACGATTTCTCTATGGAAGTGGCCGAGTCCGAACTGAAGATCGTCCTCGGAGGGAGCGGCTCTGGAAAGACCACATTGTTGAAGCTGGTGCTGGGACTCGCCCGACCCGAAAGCGGACGGATTGTGATTTTCGGTCAGGACATCACAAATCTGGAGGAAAGGGAGTTGATGCCGTTCCGCGGCCGGATGGGGATGGTTTTCCAGGAGGGAGCGCTGTTTGATTCGTTAACAGTTGCCGAAAACGTCGGCTATCGCCTGAAGGAGCGGGGAGAATTGAGCGGCGAAGCGATCGACAAGGAAGTCCGGAAGGTCTTAGGATTTGTGGGGCTCGAGCACGCCTACTCGAAACTTCCGGCGGAGCTTTCCGGAGGCATGAAGAAGCGTGTGGCCATCGCTCGAGCCTTGGTGGGTCAGCCCGAGATCATGCTTTTTGACGAGTCGACCGCCGGTCTGGACCCCATCACCAGCCGGACCATCTGCGAGCTGGTCCTAAAGCTGCGCGACCTCGAGAATGTGTCGGCCATTTTTGTCACGCATGACCTGAACACAGCCATGAGCCTGGCTGACGAAATGGCAGTGGAGGAGGATGGGCAAGTGGAGTTTCTACCGGCCGCTTCCGACTTGGCTTCGGTCACTTCATTTATCATGTTGGAAGATGGCGCCATTCTGTTCGAGGGCGGCAAGGAGGAGCTTGTAAACTCCGACAATCCGTTCATCCGTGAATTCTTGGACTAAGGCAAATGAAATGAATCTGAAACAGAAATCAACATTCTCCGAGTTAAGGGTGGGGATCTTCGTGGTCATCGGCTGCGCGATTCTCGCCCTGGCTATTTTTTCCATCGGCACACAGGTCGGCCTTCTCCAGGAGCAGTTCTGGGCGAAGACCTACTTGAACAACGTCTCCGGACTGAAGCCGGGCGACATTGTGCTGCTGGGCGGTGTCGAAGTGGGCAATGTCGACCGAGTTCAACTCGACGAAACGGGCAGGCAGCCCGATACGCCGCTGAACCGGAGGACTCTGGCGCGTATTGAGGAAATCGAGCGCGAATTCGCCGTTGCCGCTCAGCGGGTCGGGCCGCTGCGGGAGCGAGTTGAAGCGCTGCGCATGGAGCTTCAGGATGCGCGAGACACGTATGGACCGGACGCCGCCCAAACTCTGCGACTGCTGGAGGAGTTCGAAGACCTGCGGGCCGATTCGAGGCGAGCCGAGCGCCAGTTCGAAGACCTGGAAAGAGACTTGGATCGCGCTCGCAGCAATCTGCAGACGATCACCATTTTGATGAAGATCAATTCGCAGTATCGGGATTGGATTCAAGCTGACAGCAACATCTCGCTCGGTTCCATCGGCCTTCTGGGGGACAAGTTCATTGAAATCGCCCTGGGCCGGACGGGACTGCCGGCACAAACCGACGAAATGGAAGTGCCTGCCTGGTTCGGAACCAGAACAGAGGAGGTTGTAGTAGTGATGGGAACCATCGATCCCAGCTTCGAGCAACTCATCACGGGCGCCAACGACATCCTGGTCAATTTTGAGACGTTGTCGCGAAAAATGCAGGACATCATGGACCGGTTCGAAGACGGAGAGGGCACCGTTGGAAAATTCTTCACCGACCCCTCCTTCTACAATAACCTGAATGATACGGTGCTGAGCGCCAATGAGACGGTGGAACGGGCGGCGCAATTGATGGAGGAGATCACTCGCGGACCGGGAACCGTGCCCCACCTGATTCAGGAGCGCGAGATTTATGATACGATCCTCGCCACAACGGGCCGGCTCGAAAAGGTCATGACCCGAATCGAGGCGGGGGAAGGTTCGCTGGGCAGCTTCGTCAACGACCCGTCGCTTTATCGCAACGCCGATGACGTGATGGTCAGCGTGCGAGGCATTGCGGATCGTATCGAAAAGGGGGAGGGCACTCTAGGCAGGCTGTCCCAGGATGAACAGCTCTACCGGTCGCTTCAGGAATCCGTTGACAAGCTCGCCGTCATGCTCCAGGACATCGAAGAGGGGAAGGGGACTCTTGGGATGCTGGCTAAGGACGAGGCGCTGTATCGAAACATCAACGAGGT
Organism: uncultured Acidobacteriota bacterium; assembly: GCA_964484155.1. Taxonomy (GTDB): domain Bacteria; phylum Acidobacteriota; class UBA6911; order RPQK01; family JAPXNP01; genus DATKAT01. The sequence continues at coordinate 17,203 of CAZAEY010000023.1, read as the reverse complement.
TTCTTCAGAGATGGTGAAGCTTTTGTACGACTTTCGACAAGACCCCAAGAAGTTCCTGACCATCCGGTTCACGATTTTCTAACATACGCCATGATTTCTGAAAAAATCGGAGACGGCGCGCAGGTGATCCTGAAAGGGATCGTGCGCGCGTTGATGGTTCTGCGCATTCACCCCAACCACCTCACCTTCCTCGGTTTCGTGATGAGCATTTTGGTGGCCTACGCATTTGCCAGGGGACGCTTCGGACTTGCCGGTGCGATCCTGATCGTTGCGGGACTTTTCGATATGGTCGATGGCATGGTGGCGCGAGCTTTGAACGCGGAAACTCCCTTCGGCGCCTTTTTCGATTCGATCATGGACCGGTATTCGGACCTGATCATCTATCTGGGCCTTATCATCTACTACGGAAGCCAGGACCGGATGCACTACGTGGTTCTGGTCGGCATTGTCATGATGGGCTCGGTGTTGACCAGCTATGCCCGCGCCCGCGCCGAATCGCTGATCCCTGAATGCAAGGTCGGCTTTCTGGAAAGGCCGGAGCGGATCGTCCTGCTTATCATCGGCTCCTTCTACTTCATGGATCCGATCCTCTGGGTCATTGCGGTCTTGTCAAACTGGACGGTCGTGCACAGGATCCTGTATACAAGGGCGGAAATCCGCGGCAAGCGGGGAATCGTCAATTGGCAATGATTCTCACATCCCGAGGCAGCTTCAAGTCGAAATCGGATCTTGATATCCGCGGGTTCAACTGGATGCCGCGGAAGCGAATCAGGAGATAATCCTGAGTGGGTTCCACGAGTTGCTGCTGGATCGGCAGCCACCGCTCGGTGTCGATCCAGAGAACGATAAGGGGAAAGTACGCCGCAACCTGGCCGGATTTGGGAGCCAATTCCAATCGATATACATCGTGTTCGTCGACTTTTTCCCTGCCGACCAGTCGAATATCATAAGCTTCTTTCAGGGCATCCTTGTCGGATCCGAATCCCAGCAACAGGAATTCGGCCTTGTCCCGATGCCTTCCAAGCTGATACTGCTGGGCCTGTTTGATCCCGGGCTGGTAATAGGTGACCTGGCCTTCGCGAATTACCAGAGAGTCTACCGACGGTTTCTGGATGTCTCGGCGCAGGTAAACTTCGTCCCGCTCCTTGAGAAACAGAAACTTCCCGCTTTGCCCGCGGTCAAATTCCTGCAGGATGTCGGTCCATTTGCGTTGTTCTATATCCGCCGACATGGCGCGCAGAGATTCCCCTGCGCGGTCCATGCGATTCAGAATTTCCTCCAGAGTCAGATCGGCCGAAAAAGCCCAAGAGGAAAAGAGGAAGCCGAAGACTGCGTGCAAGGCGACGATCAGGGCTTGTGGTTTCATCGTACTCTAAGACTGTCGGTGCGCTGCAGAGTTGCGAAAAAGTTCAGGACTGCAAACGGGTCAGGGAACGATTGGTTGGACGCGAATCTCACTTTGCAGGACTTCGGAACGATCTTCGTCAGCAGGTTCCGCATCCTCCTGCGGCGCGGGCTCCGGAACATCCTTTTGGACGAAGGCGCGGCCGTCGAACACGGCGCGCGGCGTCAGGAAGATGAACAGCAGGATGAAACCGCAAAGAATGTCATATTGCCAGCTTCCGCGCGGGTACCTCCAGAAGATGACTCGTCCCAGCATTTTCAACAACGTTAGCCCAACCTCCTCGTCAAACCCTTTTCGGCTCAACGGCGTAAAAGAGGTTATCCACGCGATTGAGGATGCGGCCGTCACGCATTTCCAGCAGCCGACCGGCCGTTGCAGCCGCCTCGGAATCATGAGAAATCATTACGATTGTTTGCCCGTATCGGCGATTCAGGTCCTGCATCATCTGCAGCACCATGCGCGAGTTTTCGGTGTCCAGGTTTCCGGTCGGTTCGTCCGCCAGCAAAATTGCCGGGCGATTGATCACCGCGCGGGCGATCGCCACCCGCTGCTGCTCTCCGCCGGACAATTCATAGGGCTTGTGGTGGAGCTTGTCCTCCAGCCCCAGCAATGCGAGCATCTCCCTGGCGCTGGTTTCCTCCATGTAGCCGTTGCCGTGAATTTTTCTGGCCAGATCGATGTTGGCCTCGGCTGACAGCGATGGCAGCAGGTTGTAGCGCTGAAAAACGAATCCGATCTTCTTCCTCCGAATTTCGGTTCTCTCAGCGTCGCTGACGCCCCCCAATTCCACCCCGTCGATAAAGACCTCTCCGGCCGTCGCCTTCTGCAGCCCTCCCAGCAGATGCAGCAGGGTCGACTTTCCGCAGCCGCTGGGACCCATGACGGCGACAAATTCTCCGGCGCGGACCGTCAAATCCACTCCCCGAAGCGCCGGCACCTCCACCTTGCCGACTCGATAGACCATTTGGAGATCGCGCGTTACGACGACTTCCTGGTCTCTCTTTTTCGCGATTTCGATGGTCCTATTCATAACCCAAAGCTTTTACCGGATCCAACTGGGCCGCCTTCAGGGCCGGATACAGAGCACCTAGCGTTCCTCCCCCAATCGCCATCAGGAGAGCCAGCACCTTCCAATAGTTCGGAATTTCAACGGGGACGCTCGGAAAAGTGAACAAAATAAACTCTATCGTTCCAAAAGTCAAAAGAAAGCCCAGTCCCGCTCCCAGCGAACAGATTAGCACGGACTCCTTTAACACGAGTTGTACAATGTAGGCTCTTGAGGCCCCGAGCGACTTCAGAATTCCTATCTCCCGGGTGCGTTCGGTGATCGTACTGTACATTGCCAACAAGATGATCAGGAAGCTGATCCCTACAGAGATAAACACCATGGCTGACAGAAATTCATAAAATACCGGCGTGGTGCCGGCCATAATGTCCTGCAATTCGGCAGTCTTGGTGATCTTATAGTGCGGCATGCGATCGGTCAGCCGCCCGTACACCTGTTCAATGTCGACGCCCGGCTCCGCTCGAACGAAAAACACCGTGGCTTTGTCCGGAGTGCCGTTCATCACCTGCAGCGCCTCCAGGTCCATCAGCACCCGTACGGCCGTACCCTGCTCAAAAACTCCCGCCACGGTGAACTCATGGCCGAGCAACTCCAGCTTGTCCCCTGTCTTCAGCTTGTGGGACCGAGCGTAAATGGTGTCAATGATGACTTCGTCGGGCCCTTCAAACAGTCGTCCATTCTCCAGGCGGAGGGTGTCATTGACCTGCTGAAAGCTTGCCTTGTCTACGCCAAACACCACATGAAAGCGCTCGCTGATGAACTTGACCAGAATCGGCGTGACCGAATCGACTCCGTCAACCTGTTTGATGACGTCTGCGATTCCAGCGGGCAGTGTTCCGGCGCTGAAGGCGAAGAACAGAGAGGCGTCCGAAGGCTGAACCATGAAATCGCCTCCGATGCGCCGTGTTCGCTGGGCTGTATCGGTTAATTGTCCATAGGTCAGACCCACGCTGATCAGAATCAGCACGACTCCCATCGACACAGCGACCATGCTGACGATGGTTCTCGTCGGCCGCTGGCTCAGATTTGACAATACCAGTCTAAACACGGTTCGCCCAGCCTCCCTTATGTCCCCTCACGCACCTCGATGATTTCAGCTCCCGGCGGGGCAGCGATCACAAAGGCCTCGGACTGTATTTCACGGTCCGTCTCTATTGTATCCGGTTCGAACTGAAACCGGATCTCATATCGGTCCTCCGGCCTCTTGATTTCTACTTGAGTGGGAATTCGGCGTCCCCCGCTTCTCACTTCCTGATTGTAAACGATCGCGCTCTGGAGTTCCGGTCCTTCGTAATAATGCTGCCGGACGATCCTCAACTGGCTTCGCTCGATCCAGATCTTACGGTGCAGGCGCAAAGCGCCCGATTCGCGATCGTCTTCCACCACCGCCACTACGTAGTACTTGAAGCGACTATCCTCTTCTTCTTCCAGAAAATGGCGAAAGCTCCCTTTGGAATCAGGCAGAGCTTCAAACAGAATGCCCTCCAGAATATGGGACGGGCGGACGTTGTATATTGGATTTTCCTCCTGCCTACGGACCCCGGTAGATCCCGTGACGAACTGATTTCGGGACGGAATCCAAATTTGAAAACGGCCATTCGAGGAAGCCATGGACAGGACGGAGGAATTCGTCAGCGGATTCAAAATGTTGACGAAAATCGAATCCGATTCATGCGTAACCAGATAGCCCCGAGCTTTTCGGTAACGCTCAAAATACCCGTCTTCGATCGATCCCCCCGTCATTTCCACTTCAAAGCGGGACACCACCAGAGACTCCAGCCCTGCGTATTCGCGGTTGATCAGATCGGTCAGCTCCTGAAGCGTAGCGACCTGAGCATCGGCGTAGGTGGTCGGCGGCGCAATGACCGTACGTTCTCTGACGGGTCCGCAGGCGCCCAGCGCCACGGCCAACAGCAACGCCGCCGGTATGCGGCCGATGGTGGCCATTCGAGTCATGCGAGTTCCTCCCTTGAACTGTTTCGAGAACGGATCCGGATGATGACGTACAGGAGCAGTCCGCTCAGCAGGAGCAGCATCAGCGTCGATCCAACCATTTGGATGTTTTCTTCAAGGAATCGTTTCGCCGCCTCGCCATAAAGAACGGCCAGGATTCCCCAGCTGAAATAGCGGATGCTCCTGCCGACAAGAACTGCAAGAAGGAATCGTCGAAAGCTCAAACCGAACGCGCCGGCCGAAAATACGAAGATCTTAAAGGGCGTGGGAGGGGGGAGAATTGCGGGGACGAGCACCGCCCAAAGGCCCCAGCGGCGAAAAATGCTTTCGGCTCTTCGCAGTTTCGACTTGCTGAAGCGCCGCTGCATGAACGCGCCGCCTCTCCTTCCGACCGTAAAGAGGATGCAGCAACCGGTGACTGACCCCATGATCGTCATTGCCACGTAATAGCTCATCGTCTCCCAGGACTGGCCGGTGGCAAGCACGACGATCAGAATATCGTTGCCTTCCGGAACAGAAAGAAACGAGGAGTCGGCCAGCGCCAACAGAAATAGTCCGGGCCCTCCTAGTCCGAGAGCGAGGCTGTATAGAAATTGACCGGCCGCCTGGAAGTACTTCCAGAGACCGTCAGTCAGCAGAAACATTCAAAATGTCCTCGGAATCGGACTCGAGTTCCCTTCGCGCCGCAACGCGTTAGAGACTCCTATTATAGTCCGAATCCTTCCTGTTGAAACCATTTCCGACCGGAGGCGCCGGCTTGCGTCGTTCGATTCCGAAATCCATTGGCGTGGGGCCGCCGGCGCGCCGAGGCGGTTCTCAGGCGAATCGACTGCGTCGGGCTAAGCTCAGCGAAGGGCCGACTCACCGTTGCAGCAGTTGGCGGATCGTTTCCTTCGAGACGTCTGCGCAGGGTCGAAAATGGACCCGAGCCACTGTCGCCGAAACACGTGCAACCGCATCGGAATTCCATCCTTTCAGACGGGATTGAGGCGAAAAGGATTCAAACCGGACGACGGGTCCGTCTGCGACCCTCGCAGGGGAAATCTTACGGCTCATTCAATCGCTGAAAACAAGCACGCCCTTTCCTTCCGCAAACTCCCGCGCCGAAGGAGTCAGCAGCGTGCGTTCGGAAATGGCGATCTTTTGACCGAAGCGAATCGCCCGGCGGACGTCCTCTTCGCAAACGAAATCAACCGGCGGTCCCAGCGGCGCGGTTCTCTCGGTCGGCTCCACGCTGACGGGAGGCGGGACTTCCGGGGAGGGGGCGGGGGCGGGAGGAGGCGCCGAAGCTTCAGAGGCGCCTTGATTTGCGGGGTTGCGGCTGTTCCTTGCTCCCAGATAGCGATCGACGACTTCCCGCACAGCATGACGCAGACGGTCGTCCGGACCCGGGGGGTCTTCCCGGCCGCCGTCCGCTTCCATCGCGCGATCCTGGGCTATTGGCCGAGTTTCGAATGCGACCCGACGGACGTTTATCAAATGCAAGGGCGTGATGTTGTCGGAAGTGATGTTTCCACCGGGCGTGCCGCATCCCAGCGTCATCGAAGGGGGGACTCCGGTCGTGAGTCCAATTGCGCCCAGAGTCGCCGGGGTGTTGACGCAGACCCGGTAAGCCGGTTTGTGGAGGCCGAACTCCAGAATGATCTCCCGATTGGAGGAATGAATGGCCATGGTGTGCCCCAGTCCGCCGTAGCTGAGGATTTCAATGCATCGCCGGCAGCCCTCCTGCCAGTCGTCGACAATATAGAGGGCCAAGATTGGCGAGAGCTTTTCTCGAGACAGCGGATGCTCCGGGCCAACGCCTTCGGCGCGCCCTGCCAGACACACCGTGCCTTCGGGAACTCTGATTCCGGCCATCTCCGCAATAACCGGCGCAGCTTGGCCGACAATTTTCGTGTTGAACTGGCCGCTGGAAAGCTGAATGACCTGTTCCAACTTCCGAAGTTCCTCCCCTTCCACGATAAATGCATGATTTTTTTGAAGCTCCCGCAGCACCTGGGCTTCGATGGCTCGGTCGCAAATCAGGGCCTGTTCCGAAGAGCAGAGCACTCCGAAATCGAAGGTCTTCCCCGCAATGATATCCGCCACCGCCTTCGTGACGTCCGCCGAGCTTTCGATATATGCGGGCACGTTTCCCGGACCGACGCCGAAGGCGGGTTTCCCGGACGAATATGCGGCCCGAACCAGCCCGGATCCCCCGGTGGCCAGGATCAGGTTCGTCAATTTGTTGCGCATCAATTCAGTGGTGCCTTCCAGCGTCACTTCGTCCATCCATCCCACGCAGTCCTGAGGCGCCCCGGCGCGTATTGCCGCTTCCCGCATCACGCGCGCCGTTTCGACGGTGCAGCGAAGCGCGTTCGGATGGGGACTGAGAACGATCGCATTGCGGCCTTTCAGGGCGCTCAGAATCTTGAAAATGGCGGTTGAAGTCGGGTTGGTCGTTGGGATGACGGCGGCGATGACGCCTGCGGGGACGGCGATATCGATAACCTTCTTGGCCTGATTCTCAGAAATCACGCCGCATGTCTTCAGCTCTCGAATATATCGGAAGACGTCGACGGCTGAAAAAAGGTTTTTTCGAGTCTTGTCGCGGACGTTGCCGTAGCCGGTTTCCTCAACCGCCATCTCGGCCAGGCGCGCCGCGTTTTCCCTGGCGGCCTCAGCCATCGCGCCTACGATCCGATCTGTCTGCGCCTGGTCGAAGCTTTTGAGCTCCTCGATCGCGACAGCGGCTTTGGCCAACAAGCTCCGCGCTTGCTGAATGGAACGAAGATCCTTGTCTTCGAGCACAGTCCTAGGTCCCGCTCCCTATTTCTTGCCTGACGTCTTCTTCTGAATCTGGGCTCCTGGAAGGATTTTCTCCACTTCCTGATGCGGACGCGGTATGACGTGAACGCTGACCAACTCTCCGACGCGCCTGGCCGCGGCTGCGCCTGCGTCGGTAGCCGCTTTAACCGCGCCGACGTCGCCTCGCACGAACACGGTTACGTAACCGGCCCCGATGTATTCCTTCCCGATCAGAATCACATTGGCGGCTTTGACCATGGCGTCGGCAGCCTCAACGGAGCCGACGAATCCGCGCGTCTCCACCATTCCCAGCGCTTCCTGTGACATGAGCCCCTCTCCAGCTTGAATTGTTCCGCCCGGGAAGAATCAAACGCCGTCCGCATGCGGCGCCTACTCCTCCTGCCGTATAGAAATCCCGAACGGACATGACTTTCCGGAAATCGATCCCGCCTGCCCGCCGGATTCGAATCGGCTGAATCCTCCGTCAGTTTCGTCCCGGCGCTGCGAAGGATGATGAGTGAACCGGGCTAAGCTATCACGCGTATAATGAGACAGTCAACATGGCGGGAGAGGCAATTCGTGAAGAAATTCAGGAAATCGTTGAGGTCTATCGCCAAAAAGTTCTGAGCCAGCGGACTCGCGAAGTGCGACTTTACGGACGAAAGTGCGCTCCCCGGCTCCTCTATACGTTTCTTGGGATTGAACTGCAGATGGGAAGCAAAAGGATCACCTGCCCCGATCTGACTACGGCGCGCTACCTGAAAGTCTTCGGCGAGTTGGGGCTGAAACAGGTGCGCATTCCTTACGATCCGACCGTGACTGCCGATCTGTTGCCGGAGCTGGAATCTTCGCTGGATCGAATCAAGCAGAGCATTCTGTTGGAAGCGCCGGACGAAAAGGCCCTGCGCCGCTCCCAAAGCAGAATCTTCCAGCGCATCCGCCGACAACTGGAACAGCAGACAGGCTGACGGCGAAGGGGCGCGGCGTTACTTTTTATCCTCCACATCGACGTATTCGGCGTCGATGACGTCTTCGTCGCTTTCTTGAGTCGAGTCTGCCGCCTCTTCGGCGGCTTCCTCGGAGGGACCGCCGCCTTCCGCCTGGTCGCCGGCCTGCGCCTGATACATCAGTTCAGCCAGCTTGTGCGAGGCCTTCGTCAAGCGATCCGCAGCCGCATTGATGCGATCCGCGCCGCCTTCTTCAAGGGCCGCCTTCGCATCGGCGATGGCGTCCTCGATCTCCTTCAACTCGCCGGCCGGGAGCTTGTCCCGATTCTCATTGACCAGCTTTTCCGTGCTGTAGACCAGACCGTCCGCCTTGTTGCGGGCCTCGATCTCCGCCTTTTTCCGCTTATCCTCATCCGCATGGCTTTCGGCGTCCTGCACCATGTTTTCGATTTCGTCTTCCTTCAATCCGCTGGTGCTGGTGATGGTGATCTTCTGCTCCTTGCCGGTGCCTTTGTCCTTGGCATTGACGTTTAAGATTCCGTTGGCGTCGATGTCGAAAGTGACTTCGATCTGAGGCACGCCGCGGGGCGCCGGCGGAATTCCCATCAGGTGGAACTTTCCAAGCGTCTTGTTGTCTGCGGCCAGCGGGCGTTCACCCTGCACGACATGGATTTCGACCGACGTCTGATTGTCGGCCGCCGTCGAGAAAGTCTCAGCCTTCCGAGTCGGGATCGTCGTGTTCCTCGAGATCAGGATGGTGGCTACGCCGCCCAGAGTCTCAATTCCCAGTGATAGCGGGGTCACGTCCAGCAGCAGAACGTCTTTGACGTCTCCACCCAGGACTCCGGCCTGAACGGCAGCGCCGACAGCAACCACCTCATCCGGATTGACCCCCTTGTGGGGCTCCTTTTTGAAGAATTCGGTAACCAATTCCTGGATTCGCGGGATGCGCGTCGACCCTCCGACAAGCACGACCTCATCGATGTCTTCGGCTTTCAGGCCGGAGTCCTGAAGCGCCTTTCTGCAGGGCTCCAGCGTTTTTTCCAACAGCGGGCCCACCAACTGCTCGAACTTGGAACGGGTCAGCTTCAGGTTCAGGTGTTTGGGGCCGCTGGCATCGGCCGTTACAAATGGTAGGTTTATATCTGTTTCCTGTGCCGAGGAAAGCTCCATCTTCGCCTTTTCGGCGGCTTCCTTCAACCGCTGCAGCGCCATCTTGTCCTTGGACAAGTCGATTCCCTGATCCTTTTTGAATTCCTCGATAATCCAGTCGATAACTTTCTGGTCGATGTTGTCGCCGCCCAAATGGGTGTCGCCATTAGTAGCTTTGACCTCGACCACGCCTTCCCCGACCTCCAGGATGGAGATGTCGAACGTGCCCCCGCCGAAGTCGAAGACGGCGATGGTTTCATCCTTTTTCTTGTCCAACCCGTAAGCCAGCGCAGCCGCAGTCGGTTCATTGACCAGGCGCAAAACCTCCAGTCCGGCGATTTTGCCTGCATCCTTGGTGGCTTGACGTTGGGAATCGTTGAAATAGGCGGGCACTGTAATGACGGCCTGGGTTACCTTTTCGCCCAGGTAATCTTCCGCCGACGCCTTCAGCTTCTGAAGGATGATTGCAGAAATTTCCTGAGGAGGGTATTGCTTTCCGGCGATATCCACCCAAGCGTCGCCGTTGTCGGCTTTGATCACCTGAAACGGGACCATGCGGATTTCTTCGTCCACCTCCGAAAACTTGCGCCCCATAAAGCGCTTAATCGAATAAACAGTGTTTTCCGGGTTGGTGACAGCCTGTCGCTTCGCGACCTGGCCAACCAGTCTCTCACCGGATTTGGTGATCGCTACGACAGAAGGCGTGGTGCGGGTGCCCTCGGAGTTCGTAATGACCATTGGGGAACCGCCTTCCATCACCGCGACGACGGAGTTGGTCGTGCCCAGATCTATTCCTATGATTTTTCCCATGAGCTAAAAATCCTCTCTGAAACATTTTACAGTCAGAATCCGTAAATATCTAAAAATCGGCTACTTAATTCCCCTGCCGACTTTCCTTCTATAAGACCATCGTCGTTGGCTGTCAAGCGAAAGGCGGGATTTGCGGATTGCCGCGAGGAAGCGCCCAGGGGCGGTTCCGGCTAGTAGTAGATGGTTTCGCGATGAAAGACTTCGGCTCCCTTTTCCTTCAGGCGGACCACGACCTCCCGGTCCCTGGGCGTGGAATCGGTCTGTATGTAGAATCCAGCGGTAAAAGAGTTCTGGAGTCGTCCCTTGAGTTCGGTAAACAGGGAGTCCAGATAGCCGAACTCTCCGGTCATCCAGGCTCTGCCGCCCGTACCTTTGACCAGGCTGTTGAAGAAGTAGGCATTGCTTCTCTCTTCAGGGCTGGCGCCCGCGCCGGAGACGAAACGGGGCGCAAACGAGATGATGATCGGCTCAATATTCGCTCTCAGCAGCATTCCTTGATATTCCTCGAGGTGCTGAAGGGACTCCCGGTCCACGACTTTCGTGAACAGGAGAAGCACCTTCCGCTTTTCGCGACGATCCCGCAGCAAATCCACTCCGACGCCCAGGACCCGGCCGATGCGTATTTGATCGAATAGGACTCGAGCGAAGTTCGGCTGCATTCGAAGGACGGCTTCCTCCAGCAGGTAGTCTTCGGAGGTGAACTCCTGCAGCACTTCGACCCCGTCGAAAAACTCCGCCAGCAGGACGCTCCCTCCCCGACAGAGGGGGCCGAAAAAATCGCCCTGCAGAAAGTATCGAATGCGATCGATAGTATTGATCTGGCCCATATGCGGCAGGCTGACACCAAACTCGGCTGTGCGGGGGCTGTTCTCGATCAAAATGGCGTACGCCGAATCGGCGCGGTCGCCGCTGAAGTAGCGGATGTCGACCGGCTTGCCGTCTACGGCGATCTCTACGTCGCTGGGGTTCAGGTTGCGCAGGTAAAAGCCGTGGCGGCTCTTTGCGGAAAAGCTGAGGTAGAGGATCTCCTGAGATGCCGCCGCCTGGACGAAAGTCAACGCCAGTACGCCTGCAGCAAGCGAAATCAGGCTCAGCCGGCAGATCGTCCGCGGGCCGGAGACTTTGGCCTCAGCGCCTCTCGGCGCTCGAACCTCGGACGAAGAGGAGCGGGCAAAGAGTTTCTTCAAGGCGAATTACCTTCTCCCAACGCCGCTATCAGCGGAGTGGTCACCGTCCGCGCATTGCGCTTTGATCGGCCGCGCGCGAGCCCAGACCTCTCCGAAGGCGCCAGGCGGAAAGATGAGATGCCAAGCCGACGCCGGTGCGACAGCCGAGGGTTGATTCGCTCCCAATTGATCGATGTATCGGATGGATTTTCGGTTCATCACTCCGAATTCGACCGGTAGACTTCCCGGCTGAGAGCCTCCAGTTCCCGATGCAGGCGCTGCTGACGTCGCTGCAGGAACACGATGTACAGAAAGAGGATGGTCCAGATTACGAGGTAGCCGGCAAACAGATACAGATTCATCTCTTCTCCCGCCTTCCTTCCAATGATCTCTGGCGGATTTCTTCCGCCAGCTTGGCGTCCAATCTCATCGAGGTGCGAAGCAGAATCAACACCGTCAGCAAAATGGAGCAGGCTGCCACTGCGACCATCAACGCGTAGAACATGGCGGCTTCCATCTCAAATCCGGTTGGCGTGATCAAGACCGGATGAATGGTTCGCCACCAGCGAACCGACATCCAGACGATGGGGACGTCCAAAAAGCCAATGATTCCAAAGACGGCGCAGAATCGATATTTCTTCTCTCCATCCGGCAAGCTGGACCGCAGAATCAAGTAAGCGACGAAGATCAACCAGAGAACCAGCGTCGTCATCACCCGCGGGTCCCCCCAGGGAAACCAGGTGTTCCAGACGGGTCGGGCCCAGATGGGACCGGTCGTCAGGACGATGGTTGTAAAGATGACGCCGACTTCCACCGACGCGGCTGCCAGTTGGTCCCAAAAAACGTCCTTCTTGATCAGATACGCGATCCCTGCCACAAAAACGACAAAGAACGCCAGGAAAGCGTTCCAAGCTACGCCGACATGGAAGTAGAAGATCCGCTGGACTTCGCCCATGACGCGTTCGGTGGGCGCGTAAAGAAACGCGCCGTACAGCGCGGCGGCGACGAGCAGATACAGCGGGATCAGCAGCCAACCGGCCCGCTTCAGGCACGTCCCTGCGCGGGCGAACTGCAGCTCCAGTTCATTTCGGCTCGTCATCGCCTCAGCCATCCAGTTCCATTGTATCCGCAGAGGGGCTTCTTAAAAATCTGGTCATTCATTCCGGCGCTCACTCCCCCACCACATATTCAAACGCTACGAACGCGCCCGCGGCGAATATGACGCAACAGGCCGCAAGCATTTGAACCCAGTTCGCGAAGAAGCCTGCATCCACTGGCTCCAGAATTTCGCGCGTGGCGTTGACCGCGGCCAGGATCACCGGAACCAGGATCGGAAAAAGCAGGATGGGAAGCAAAACGTCCCGGTTTCGAATTGTGCTGACCATGGCGGCAAACAGCGTACCTACGGCGCAAAAGGCGATTCCGGCCAGAGCGACCAGAGGCGCCAGCCACAGCAGTTCGATGCGGGCCGTAATGTTGTACAGAGCCAAAAACGCCAAAAGGATCAATCCGTCGACCGCCAGCAGAAACACCGAGTTGGCCGCGAATTTCCCCAGAAAAATCCAGCTGCGATCCACCGGCGCCAACAACAGGCCGAACAGCGTACCTTCTTCCATTTCCTGCTGGAAGGAACGATTCAGTTGGATGACCCCCGGAAACAAGAGGGCCACCCAGAGGATTCCGGAAATTGCGCCCCCGACCGCCTCCTCTCCGGGATCGAAAGCAAATTTGAAGATCACCAGGATCAGAAAGGCGAAAAAGAGAACCGTCAAAAAGGCCTGACGAGTTCTGAGCTCTACGCGGAGGTCCTTTTCGGCGATTCTGAAGGTAATTTGCAGGGCTCGCAGCACGGGGTCTCCGCCTCAGCCGTCAACCGACTGAAAATAGGTTCGTTCGAAATCGGACGCCGAAATTTCCTTTCTTGGTCGGTCCAGCGCCAAGACGCCTTCCCGCAGAATCAACACGCGGGAACTGATTTCCAGCCCCTCCGCCAGATTATGCGTGATCAGCAAGACGGTCTTTCCTTCCTCTTTGAGGTCTTTCAACAACTCCAGCAGCAGTCTGCTGCCGTGGCGATCGAGCCCTGAGTAAGGCTCGTCCAGCAGGAGCAATTCAGGATCGTGGAGCAGGGCGCGCGCCAGGGCCAGCCTTTGTCGCATGCCGCTCGAGTAGGTGCGCACGATCTGATCCTGCGCCTTATCGAGGCCCAGCTTGCTGAGCATATGGCGGGCGGCGGTCGAGGGATCCGGAAGATCGTACAAGCGGCCGTAAAAAAGGAGGTTTTCCAACCCGGTGAGATCGCCGTACAGCAGGCTCCGGTGGGAAACATAGCCGACGCTTAGGCCCTTGGGATCCTCGCAGAACTCGACCTCGCCCGCAGTCGGGGGAAGCATCCGTGCGATCATTTGCAGAAGTGTCGTTTTTCCTGCCCCGTTGGGGCCGAATACAGCGATGAATTCGCCTCTGGAAACGGTCAGACTGAGGCCCCTGAGGGCGTAAATCGGGCCGAACTTTCGGGAAACCCTTTCCAGGCGAAGGATCTGACTCAGGCAGTGGTCAGGCATTCACTTGCCGCGAGACGGGGCGCTCTTGAGATCGCGACGCCTCGAGCGCTTCAAGCCTCTGAAAGGCGCCCACGGCGCGAGTCTCGAAGTCGGCCTTCAGGCGCTGGTAATCATCGTCGGATAGTTTTCCCATCTGATAATCCATCTCAATGTCCTTGAGGGCTGAGATGACTTCATCCTTGAGGGCCAGCGCCTGCTCCAATTCGGCTGCGTCTCCGTCCGCCTGCGTCTCCGATTCTTCACTGAGCAACGGGTAGGCTACGTAGAGGATGACGAAAATCAGAACCAGAGGCGTCAACAGAAGTGCGCTCATGTTATTCCGCCATCTCTTTCTGCAGCATCTTGCGATAGCGGTCTTCCATAGGGGGCGTTGCGGCCGGCTCTTCCTGCTCCGAGTCGGAGGCGCCATCGGATCGCAGTTTGCGGACGGCTCCCCACACGAACAGTCCTCCGAAACCCAGCGCGACGAAGGGGAGAATCCATGCTAGCAGGTTGAATCCCTCCGCCTTGGGCGCCGCATAGATGGAGGGACCGTACTCGGCCTCGTAGGCCAGATAGACGTCCTGCTCGCTGGCTCCTCCGGCCAGCCGCGCTCTGATGTCGGCCTGCAGCTGCGGCGCCAGTCCGCATTCGTCTCCGCAGTGAATGATCTGGTGAGGGCAGCCGCAGGTGCACATCATGTTGGTGGTGAGCCTACGGACGAGCTCCTCGTCGCTGTCGGCGCCTTGCGCCCCCGCGCCCAGCAGCGCCAGCATCAGCAGTGCAATCTTAAGCCGCTTCATCCCGAACCTCCTGTCGTGAACTTTTCGCCGCCGCCGCCTCGCCGGACTTGCGATCCGGCAGCAGAATGAAGACTCCCGCCAGCGCCATGACCAGCACGCCAATCCAGAACAACATGATCAAGGGATTCACATAAGCGTGAAACGTCACGTTGCCTTCTTCATCCCATCCCGAAAGAATCAGATACAGGTCTTCCTTCAGCCGGTGACGGATAGCGACCTCGGTGACGGGCTGCTGACTCTTATGGTGAAACTGCTTTTCCGGAAAGAGCTTCCCGATTTCGCGACCGTCCCGAATTATGGTCACTTCCGCAAAGACGACGTCCTTTTCCGGATCGTTCCGCTGAAACATTCCATCGTAGCGAAGCGCGTAGTTCCGAATCTGGAAGGATTCGCCCTGCCGGATCGTTTGCAGAGTCTCCGATTGGAACATCGAACTGGAGATGATGCCGACAAAGACCAGAACGACTCCGGCATGCACAATAAAGCCTCCGTACCGCCTTTTGTTCATCAGCGTCAGATCGATCAGCGCTTGCGGAAAGCCGGAAGGCCGGATCGTCTGACGGGCGCGCGCCCCCTTGTAAAACTCATAGAAAATCGTCATGGCGACGAAAGCCGACGAAGAAAAGAAGGCCAGCGCGATCCAGTTTCGCACCCCCAGGGCGAACAGGACGATCCCGGTGATGAATCCGGCGCTCAACGGGTAAAGAAAGTTCCGTCGGAAATTCTTCCAGGAAGCCTTTCTCCAGGCGATCAGCGGACAGATTCCGGTCAAAATGAGCAATGCCAGGCCGAGAGGCCAGGTGACTTTGTTGAAGAACGGGGACGCGACCGATATTTTCTCCCCTTGCACGGCTTCGGAGAGGATTGGGAAAATCGTCCCCCAGAACACCGCGAATCCAATCGAAATAAAAAGCCAGTTGTTCAACAGGAAAGTGGCTTCGCGTGAAAGAAACGACCGCATCCTATGCTCGCTTCGCATCAGGTTCGATCGGTAGAAAATCAAGAAGGCGCCAAAAAAAGTGCTGATGGCCAAAAAGACGACGAAGAAGGGGCCAATATTGGAAAGGGCGAACGAGTGGACGGAGGAGACGACGCCGCTGCGAGTAATGAAAGTGCCGAAAATCGTCAACTCGAACGCCAGAAGAATCAGAACGAAGTTCCAGAGCTTCAGCATCCCCTTCTTTTCCGTGATCATGATCGAGTGCAGGAATGCGGTAGCCACCAGCCAGGGCAGAAATGAAGCGTTCTCGACCGGATCCCAGTCCCAATAGCCGCCCCATCCCAGCACCTCGTAGGCCCACATGCCCCCTAACGTGATGCCGCACGTCAGGAAGATCCAGGCGACCATCGTCCATCGGCGGGTGGTTCGCATCCAGGTTGAGCCGGTTTTCGCCTTCATCAGCGCCGCCATCGAGATCGCGAAGGGCACTGCCAATCCAACGTAACCGAGAAAGAGAACCGGGGGATGAATAATCATGTACCAGTTCTGCAGCAGCGGGTTCAGTCCCTGTCCGTCAGGAGGGCGGCTGGGGAGCAGTTCGAACGGATTGCTGACGATGTTCAGCAGCAGTCCGAAAAAAACGAGCATCCCCGAGAGGATTCCCACCGTATAAGGGATCAGTTCGCGATTCCGATGTCGATTTTGAACGACTGCAATCGCAGAAAAGAGAGAAAGAACAAGAGTCCACATCAGGAGGCTGCCCTTTTGCCCGCCCCAGAATGCGGTGAATTTGAAGACCGTCGGGATGTCGCGCGCGCTGTATCCGGCGACATATTGCACAAGAAACTCGTCGCTCAGCAGCAGCGTCACCAGCGCAAAAGAAGCGCAGACAAGAAGAATGAATCCCCCAATTACGCTGTTCTCAGCGCTTCGCTGCAGCGGGAGATTTCCCTTCTTCCCTCCCCAGAACGCGGCTAACATTCCATAAGCGCTCAGAAGGAGGAACGCAAAAAGCGTGTAGCTGCCGAGTTGAATCATGGAAGTCTAGAAATCTGCTCGCTCGCCGAAAATTCCTCGGGATGTTCGTCTCCCATCTCTTCATACTTGGAAGGGCACTTGGCCAGAAGGGTCGTGGCCTCGAAGTGACGGGCGGACGGGTCGAAAGTTCCTTCCACGACGACTTCCGCATTGTCCTTGAAAGTGTCCGGAATGACTCCTCGATAAGTGACGTCGATGGATTGTTCGGCATCCCTTTCGAAAACGACAAACGCAACCTGGGACCCGGCGTCTCCGCGGACGATCGATCCGGGTTGAACGTGGCCGCTGACCCGGATTCCCTTCCCGGTCAACTCTTCGCCCCGTTCGCAGACTTCCGATACCGTGTAATAGTAGATCATCGAATCGCTGACCCCGCTCCACATCAGATACCCGATGGATCCAAATATCAGGAAGCCAGCGACGATGAACTTTGCGTGCGGCAAACTTTTCATGTTGATCTCCGGATAAATCCTGCGCAGACGGCAGCGCCGCCTGTCATCCGTATTCTAGCAGCGGAAGGGGAAATGGGGAAGTGGCCTGCTGCGTGCTGCGTGCTGCGTGCTGCGTGCTACGTGCTACGTGCTACGTGCTAC
>CAZAEY010000022.1:22627-32313 GCA_964484155.1 uncultured Acidobacteriota bacterium | reverse complement strand
CGGCGCCCGTCGCTCCGCCATCCGGCGGTCGCGACGTTCAGCATGCGAGAGCGCTTTTTGCGAAAGTGGCGCTGCAATTCCTGGGAGGCTCGGATTTCAAGCGACGGGGAAGTCCGGGTCTTCGAGGACTTCACGTATCTGCTGCTGATGCCGTCGCTCGTGCATTTCGGCCATCCGCAGCAGTCCGGCAACATCATTGACTCCCATGACCGGGTGCCGGTGGATCATTCGACTGTAATCCAGTCTCGGATTCGAATCGAACAGCTTCCGAAGCCGATCGGGCGACGACGCGAGTTCCTTTCGGAGCAAGGCGATCGGGCGAGCTTTGCTGGGAGTTGCGGCGCTGGGATTTTGCGCGGCGAAGATGCGGTTTCGCGTCATAAAGCTGCGAACGGCCCTGGGCACAAACAGGTTCATGACGCTGAGCGGGACTTCCAGCATGGACAAAAGGCCTCGAGGCGCCAGTGCCAGTCCGACGTCGATCTCGTCGAGCGAGCGGGTCAGCACCGGGGTTTCGCCCTTTCGGGCCAGATCGATCAAAGCTGCAATCTCATTGCAATAAAATCGATCAGCCAGAATCAGATGATCCAGCACCTCGCAAATCGTCCATTGACCGGGGGAAGCGGTGAACTCCGATTGCCGTTGAGAAAGGTTCGCCGCCATTTTCAGGGTTTCGCGGCGTGTCGCCGTCATTGACTTCCAGTGTTCCTCAAGCATGGATCAATTGGATTTCCTCGTGCCGGATATGTGGGTAACTCGCGGTTGGGAGCCAGCATCTCAGTTGACCTGCCTCTGGCGCACGCTCTTCTTAAGATTCCGATATCCGGCTTCGATCATCGGCAGGTGCTCCCGCGCAGCCTCCTCTCCAGCCTGAATCATTTCGGGCGCCCGGCTGAACTGCAACATGGAGAGCTTTTCCAGTCGGGGAAAGATGACGATATCGGCAGCTGACTCAATACGGGCTTGTCCGATTTCGTGCCCGGTCACCCGCATGCAGCGGAACATGACGTCGAGAATGCTGAAGGGATATCTCCGGCTCACTTCCTGCGCCTCCAGCGGAACCATCGCATTGATGGCCAGAGCGTAGGCGGCCCCCATATCCCGCACCAGACGAACCGGAACCGGATTCATAATACCCGCGTCGACCAGGAGCATTCCCTGGCGTCGAACAGGAGGAAACAGTCCGGGAAGTGCGATGGAGGAGCGCAATGTATCGCTGACGCGGCCGTCTTTCAAGGTACATTCTCTGCCCGACTGAATGTCGACTGCGTTGGCCCAGAAGGGGAAATCCAACTGGTTGATCGTGCGATCGCCGAAGTAGCTGTCGAAGGCGCTGGACACAGCTCCTTCCCGAATCAGTTGAAATCGCCAGAAGCGGGGCTCGATAAAACGCAGCGTCCGAGTCCGCCAGTAATCGGCGATCTCCCGGATTTGCGCGGCATTTCGGCCTGAGCAGTACAGGCTGCCGACTACGCTCCCCATCGAGCAGCCCGAAATGACATCGATCGGCAGGCCGGCTTCTTCCAGGACCGAGAGAACGCCCGCGTGGGCCCACCCCCACGCGGCTCCCCCGCCGAGCGCCACACCGACCTGGAGGTTTGCCACGTAACGGGCAATGGAATCTACGGTTCGCTGAAAATCCCGCCCGGGCGCCCGATCCAACCTGTTGCGTTCTTCGGCTTCCTTGACCCCGGTGATCAACTGCCGATGGCCGGAAAGAGCCGGCAGGGTCGGATGGGATGCGTCCTGGACGATGAATTGACGGGGCTTTGAAAACTCCGGAAGCGGGTCGCCGGGACCGAGCAACGCGCCGGAATAATCTGCGAAGTCCGACGCCTGCTCCAGGATCCCGGAGGACAGCGGGCCGACAGGGTTCAAGATGATATTGACGAAGTGAGGCTTCCAACGGTCCAGGCTGTCGATCACTTGCTTTCGGGCATTCGCTGCATCATCGACCGGAATGGCGATTCGGTTCACGCGCGCGCCGACTTCCGTCAGCTCTTCCGCCGCATCCGTGCCGAGGTGAATCACCAGCGTTTCGTTCCCGGTCTGGTCCCCAAGCGATTTGGCCAATGCCTGCGCAAAAGCGAACGGAGCACCCCAATTGCGTCCCGAGGAAAGGACGACGGTGGGAGTTTCGGCAACCCGGCCGCCCCCCGTGACAGTGTCGTGGAGTCTTTCGGCCAGAATTGTCGTCAATCCGCGCAAAATGGAGTCTCCCCGATCAGGCAACCGGTGGAGGGAGTCCTTGCCAAGCGCGACGACGTCGGCGTCGATTACCACCTCTACATCTGCGGAGCAGGGGCGTCCGGTCAAAAAGGAGAGTTCTCCGAAAACCGCCGGTGGCTGCAGATAAGCCACGGTTTCCCTCCCGTCCTGGCGATTGACGCGCACCGCCAGCCTTCCGGAGCGAACCATATAGATCGACTGACTGGGCTCGCCCTGGATGAGAATTCGATCCCCGGCTCGAAAGCTTTGCTCCCTCAAGTATGGGATCATCTGCCGGACGTCTTTCTTCTGAAGCTCTTCAAAGAAAGGAACCGATTCCAGAAAGGATTCCAGCCTCTCCACGATCTCTCCCCTTTCGGCTGCCCTGTCAACAATCGGAACGCCCTTAGCTGGCCGCTGCATCCCGGCAGGCTGCGTTGCTCACCGCGCGTCAACGCCCTTCGTGTGACGCGAACTCTTGAATCAGGACACTAATCGGGAGGCGCGCTGAATAGAGTCGGACGCTTCTGTGGCTCCGGCTCTTCCAGCTGTTTCAACGTCTCCAGCCGGAGAAAATTTGCTTTTTCCAGAACCGACTTCTGCTCGGCCAGCAAATCTTCCAAAGCTTCGCTGGATCCGCTTTCGCCCAAGAGTTGACTCAGCTTCAACCGGGCCTGATCTCCAATGACTCCTCCCAGAGCGGCGGCTCGCGCAAAATAACTACCGGCGCCTTGCGGGTCTTTTCGGATCAAGAGGGTCTCTGCTAGCCGAAACGCTGCGAACTGATGGTGAGGCGCCTGTTCCAAAGCCAGCTCAAAGAACCGCGTCGCTTCCTCTAGGCTGTTGTTGCGCGTTTCAGCGTCCACGCTGCTCTCGGTCGCGCGCGCCAACTGAACGCGACCCAGCGCGTAAAACGCCTCTCCTTTGAAAGCGAATTCTTGCGTGGCCCATTGAACCGGGCTGACATTTTGCGGACGCTTGACGCTATCCATCAACCGCAGCGTCTCCATGGCGCGCTCTTCGGCCAGCTCTTTTTGCCCCATTTCCGAGTATAGGAACGCCAAGTGCGAAAGGATATCGGGAAGTGCTGACAGTTCGTCCACCGCCTTTTCGCCATGGCGGATGAATTTTTCAGGCTCATTCGTGTGACGAAAAGCGGTCGCCAGCGCGTAATGCGCGAAGGGAGTCAATCCGCTTCCAGGAAATCGGCGCAGAAACTCCTCCCCCATCCGAATCCGCTCTGCCAACTGCGATTCGCTCTGAATCGCATCCCACGCCGCAGCTTCCTCTTGGCTCTGCGCTTGGCCTAGGATTCTGGACGGTTGTCTCGGCTGCTCTTGAATTTCGAGCCTGACCTCGTCGGTTGAGCGATCTGCGAGGGGTTCAGTTGCGGCAACTTCGGGGGTCGGGATCGGAGGCGCGGTCTGGAAGTTCGACGCGTCTTCCTGTCCGTTCTGATCCGCCAGGCGCTCCAACCTGAAGCGTGCCAGATCCGAAAAAATCCCGGCTGGAAACCTTTCCAGATAGGCTTCAAAGTCCTGCCGAAAGGAACTGCCTTCGATCGACCTCCAGAAAGTAATTTCGGCCGCTTCGGAGATTGCAGGCTGAGGCGCCTCAGTCATCTCCGCGGGAGAGCTCCGGTCTGTGAGAAAAATAAACTCCCCTTCGCCGCTGCGACCTAGTTGCGGATTCTGGCGCGCCCGCCAATGCTGAAGAGCAGTCATCGCGACGTTCGGCTCCAAGTACGCGTATAGCTCGCTGGAAGTGACAATTCCGTCGCCGTTGACGTCCGCCTGGCCGCTGAGCGCTTCCAGTAAGAAAAACGTAAACAATCCCTGTCCCCGCCACTCGTGCGCTTCCTGATCCGCCCTGCCAGCGGTCAGGGACAGACGAACCGGCCGCTCAGTGACCTGCCTCAAGTAGTCGTTCAGGGTGGTGGGGAGCCCAACGCTTCGCGTGCTAAGCGCCAGTCCCGAATAACAGGCGTCCGCGACGAACATGACATGCTTGGAACGATACCCGGCGAACCACGCCTGGAGTTCACGCATCGATATGCCGGTTGAAACTCTGCGCTCATTGTCTCCTTCGACCGGCATCAAATAACCCATCGCAGTTTCATCCTGGCCGACAGTCACGCCGTGTCCGGCAAAGTAGACCAGAACGCGGTCGTTGCGACCCAGTTTCAGAGGGAGCTGGTCTCCCAATACCTCGGCGATGCGCAACCGCGTGGCCTCCCGATCGAGAAGCAACGTCACTTCGAATTGATGATCTTTCCGCAGCGCTGCCGCCACCTTTTCAGCATCGCGAACGGCGCCCGGCAGCTCCGGCAGACGCTCGTATTCTGATATGCCAATGACCACCGCTTGGGAGCGGTCGTACAAGACGACTTCGCCGGAAAGCCCCTTGTAGCCTTCGGGCGGAGCCTTAAAGACTAGCGAGCGGAGGTCTTCGGCTGCAGGAGCCAGACTCAGAACGCTCAGGGCAAGTGTCGCCAACAGGATTCGGAAGACGCCATGGTTCATAATCATTCCGCGGCTCAGAATGTTCCTCCAATGTACATGCAGGCGAACGCGGCTTCAAGGTTTCACGCAGGGAAACCGGCAAAGACGGGGTCGGTGCCTGATTTCGTCGGCTGCTACCTGTGGGGGGTATAGAGTATTTTGCTAGGGATCCAATGCAACCGTTCTCACGCTTCCGGTTTCGATCACGAGCGCCGACGGGCGCCCTCCCGGGTAATAGGAAGAAAGCATTCCGGTGTCGATCAAGAAGACTTTGCCGCCGAACCGTTGCTGGATGTCCTGGTCCAGCATGGGCGTGTGGCCCACGACCAGGCGTCGGACGGAGAACGCGTCCAGCAACCGACCGATCCGCGTGCCTTCCTCATCGCCTTCCGGCCAGGTCGCGTAGCCCCGGAACCAGAGGGGGCCGTCCGGGTGTCGAATCCACCAGTTTGCCGAGGAAAGAAAGGCCTCCAGAATCTGGATGTGTTGATCCCCTGCCGATTCTTCAGGCGTCATGCCGGATAGCGCCGGCGCCGGTCGACTGCGCTCAAGTTCCAGCTCGCGTTGGACGGCCAGTTCCATTTCACTGAGGGTGAAAAACGGAAGCACAACCTGTTGCCGCTCCAGATATCGACGGTACCGATCGAAGAGTCGCAGTTCCTCTGCGATTCTGCGATTGATCTCTTCCGGGCTGAAAGAGGCCAGATCGGGGTGTACGCCCCCGTGCAGGAATAGACTGTCCCCAACTCTGACCACTGTCGGAAGCTGTCGAAGCCATTTCCCGTATTCTCCCGAACGAAAGGCCTCCATTCTCTCAATGAATCCTTCCGGACGCCCCTGCAGCCAGGTTCGTTTCAGGCTCTCGTTTGACTCGACCTCAGCGTCGCTCAGACGTCTCGCCTGACGGTTGCGATGCCTGAGGAACTGCTGAAACGCCCTCTCGCGCTTTTTGGCGGAGTCCGCGTCGGCAAAGCTTGCAAACCCTTCGGATGAAACATACCGAAAATCCCCGATCAGGTTCATGACCTCGTGGTTTCCCAGCAAGACGATTACCTGCCCGCCCGCTTTTTCCGCCTGCTTCGGCAGATCGCGAAGAAAGTCCATGGTGGGTCGCTCGCCCGGGCCGCGGTCCAGGAAGTCCCCGGTTTGGACGAGAATCGTGCTTCCGCCGATCCAGCGATGATGTTCATCGACCAGCGACAGCTTCTTCAAAAGCGCCGTAAACGAGTCAAAGTCTCCATGGATGTCCCCAATCGCGACAATCCTGGGTACGGGCTCGCCGGCCTGAACGGTTAGCGGAGCGGGACGAACCGCATGAAGCATTACAGCCGCCGACAACAGACACGCTGCGCGGAGCCAGTTCGTCGGGCTCACTTTCGGCAGCCTCTCGCCTGACAAGAAAATATGCATGGGCGAGATCCGGCCCGCCTGGGCCGGCAGTTTCCGGTCGGCTGCATGCAGTTTGTGCTGGACCTGCGCCAAGATACGTCTCGTCCGGTCATTTCTCCATTCCCGCTGCTTTTAAGCGCTCCTTCCTGGAACGGCATTCCCCACTCGATCATTCTCGCCTTTTTGAGCGAACCGCGCCGAAGAGCGCCGATCGCTTCGGAATATGATTCACCGTTCGAACAGGACATCCTCTTCGCCCTTTTCCGCAATCAATCGCTCCAGATGCTCGACGATCTGTTGCCGGCGTTTCAAAAGCGAACTCAGCTCGCGACGCGACAAGACGCCTCTGAGTTCCGATTCAATCACATCGTCCCCCACCTCCTTGAGCCTTTGAAACACTGCTCGATCGCACATCCGGATCCGTTCCAGCCGCGGCGCTTCACTGTCCCAGCGAAACGCTCGAGTGTGATCAATCATCCACAATTTCCCGTTTGAGTCCCACAGGAGATTCCCCGCATTTCGGTCGTCATTTGAGATGAGGCTGTCAAACAGGTAAAGCATCTGATGCTGGCGAATCCGCTCTCGCGCCGAATTCACTTTTGGTCTTTGCTGGACGTATTCCGATTGCATCATTGCATTCTCCACCCATATCTGAAGAGTTCCCTTGCTGCGTTGAATCGTCCTTTCAACCGCAGGGGGAACGGCCTTGATTCCCAGGATACTGCTCAATCGGTATGCCGCCACTTCAAAGATGCAGTCATCGGAGAAGCTAATGTGGAACCGTCCGTCCTGAAGCCGCACATTGCGCTTGCGATCTCGAACATCACGGAATGCCGCATGAACCCGGAGTCCGTCTTTCTCCAACAAGACCTTTTGGATACCGTTAATGCCCACGCCCACGGTTTTTGAGGAAACGATCCGGGCTTCTTGCAGATATCGGAGAATCTGGTCATCGGTCTGAAACGGGAGCGGCTCTCCATCCGCATCCAGCCACGAGGTTGTCGGTGGCGAATTCTCTGCCGCGGCCTTGCCTGCGTCGATCGGTTGAATTGGCCAGACCGGTTGAGAAAGGCAGACGAACAGACCTGCAACCTTAGAAAGCCGGGCGAGTTTTTGTTGGACCCTGTTCATTTTCGGTTTCCTCCCTTTTTCAAGCTTCCGTGTCGAGATCTTCACAACCGGGCCTTGTTCAAACGGTTGAATTGCTGCGCTGAACTCGGGCTTCTGAAAGGTCGCTAACGCAATTCCCGAGCCAGACCCTTGGACTTCGTTCGCGATTCTGCGCATCTAGTTGAAAATATGTACAAAAACTCAAAGGTCGCGAGCATCGCCCGCTTCGACCGGGCCAACAGAAGTCAAACGCATCGGATAGAGCGGCTATCTATTCGGATAGGGTTAGAAATCAAGGAAATGGGGATCCCTCAAAGGGCTCCCCAGCATTGCAATCGCTTGATGACCGGACGCCGCCATCGGAGTCCGTCGCGGCAGGCAGGGAACAAGCGCGGAGCAGGCTGGGTTATACTGTCCGGAAATTGATCCGATCGAGGATACTGTGATGAAGCCGCGGTTGACCGTTATTTCCGGACCGGCGAGTGGAGCAACGTACCCTCTCGATACGGGCGATTTTTCGATCGGCCGGGAAAACTCCAACACGCTGTGCCTCTCTGACGGGCTTGTTTCGAGACAGCATTGCGTGGTCGAAAGTCGCAACCGGAAATTCATTTTGCGAGACCTTGGCAGCACGAACGGGTCATTCGTAAACGGGTTGGCCATTCAGGAGAAAGCACTCCGTCACGGGGATCGGATCACTATTGGAAACTCGTCGTTAGTTTTTATCCTGAACGAAGAGGATCCGCTGGTTTCCGGACGCGTCGACATTGAATTGGAAGAGAAGCCGCTCGACGCCTTACAGCGGCTTCGGCAGGAAGATACGGTTTATCTGAATCCTGGCGCGCAGCACTTCCTTCCTCTGCCCGCAGAAAGGCTCGCTCAAGACCTGCAGGCCCTTCTGAAGATCAGTCAGGCGATTCAATCGATTCGAAAGGTGGAGCCATTGCTACAGGAGTTGCTCGGCTTGATCTTGAAGGCGATCCCTGCGGAAAGGGGCGCGATCTTGTTGGGAACCGAACCCGATTCTTTCAGCCATGTGTTCGGCTGGGACCGACGAGAAGGGGCCGGGCGGTCGATTTCGGTCAGCCGGACGGTCCTGAGGCAAGTGATGGAAAGCGGCTCGGCCCTTTTTTCGGACCGGATTGAGCATGACAAATTACTTCAAGAATCCGCCAGCCTCGAGATTTCAAAGGCTTCCTCAATTTTGTGTGTTCCCATCGAGCGTTTCCGGAAGAAGCTTGGTGCGATTTACCTCGAATCCAGTGATCCTGACATCCAGTTCGATCAGCACCATCTTCACTTTCTCACCGCCGCCGCCTCTTCCGCGGCGGTGACCCTGCAGAATCTTCAACGTCTGGAGAGGCTGCGGCAAGAAAACGAGAGGCTCCAGAACGACATCGAAGCCGCGTTTCAGATGGTGGGCAAGAGTCCGGCAATGAGAGCCGTATTCGAAGTCATTTCACGTGTGGCTGCCACCGATTCGACGGTTCTGATTCTCGGAGAGCCAGGAACCGGCAAAGAACTGTCCGCTCGCGCCATTCATCAAAACAGCTCGCGCAAAGACAGACCTTTCGTGGCCATCAATTGCGCCAATCTAAGCGGAGAGCTGCTGGAAAGCGAACTCTTCGGACACGAAAAAGGGGCTTTCACCGGGGCCGTTCAGGCAAAGAAAGGCAAACTGGAAGTCGCCGACGGCGGAACGCTCTTGCTCGACGAAGTGGGGGAGTTGTCGCCGGGCTCGCAAGCGAAGATTCTTCGGGTCTTGCAGGAAAAGACATTCGAAAGGGTTGGAGGGACCAAATCCGTGAAAGTCGATGTGCGAGTGGTGGCTTGTACGAACCGAAACTTGCAGGATGCCGTTCGAGAAGGAGCCTTTCGCTCCGACCTGTTTTATCGGTTGAACGTAATCGCCTTGGAGATGCCTCCCCTTCGAGATCGTGGCGACGACGTTTCACTGCTGGCAGAACATCTTCTGAGAAAGATCGTTTCGCGGTGCAAGAGTCCAGCCCGCCGGTTCTCTGAAGGGGCTCTCCAGTGCCTGGCTCAATACAGTTGGCCGGGAAACGTTCGAGAGTTGGAAAACGCGATTGAGCGCGCGGTGGTTCTGGGCTCGACGGAGGAAATCCTTCCTGAAGACCTCCCCGACACCATTTTCGAGTCGGAAGCAGGGAGCCAGTTTCCCGGCACGTATGCAGATGCGCTTCGGGAGAAAAAGAGAGAGCTGATCCTGAACGCGGTCATGGCGTCGGGCGGCAATTTCACCGATGCGGCCAAAATTCTGGGTCTGCACCCGAATTATTTGCACCGATTGGTTCGCAATCTCGGCCTAAGGAAGCGCATCGCATCTCGACTTTCCGGATCGTGAACGCTTCGATGCAACTTCGGAGGCCTCAGCGGAACGGAGTCGGAGAGGGACTCGGAGTCCGCTGAAGGCATCCCATTGGACCAACGGGATCGACGCCGCGGGTCGCCTTTCGA
>CAZAEY010000022.1:13453-22527 GCA_964484155.1 uncultured Acidobacteriota bacterium | reverse complement strand
CGCGACTCTTGAGAGCGACCTCCGCTTAGCCGCCGCTTACGGACACGGGTCGCCCATCATAAGAGTTCCTCGAGGAATGCCGGATTCTGCAAGGACGCGGGCAAGGGAACGAGGCCAGTAAGAAGCACGTCGGGCGCGCTTGCCGCTACAGTTCTGGCCGGGCGCGGGGGCTCTGGGATATGATGGCCGGGACTCGTTTGTGTTACTTAGAATCCGAAGAGACGCGACAAGATGCTGAACATTTCCCAATTGAACCTTAATTGCCGCCGAGTCCTGGGGGCGCTGCTGGAAAAAGAGCAGACGACGCCCGATTACTACCCGCTGACGTTGAACGCCTTGATTGCGGCCTGTAATCAAACGACCAACCGGAATCCGGTCCTCGCGCTCAAGCGTCATGAAGTGCTTTCAGCGCTCCACCAGATGTCCAGGGATGGGCTGGTTCAACGAGTGACAGGCCCTCGGGCAGACCGATGGAGCCACCTTCTGATTCAACCGTTGCTGGCTCGTCCTGAGAACAAAGCGGTGCTCACTGTATTGTTGTTGCGGGGAGCTCAAACCCCCGGAGAATTGAAGGCCCGCACCGATCGGATGCATGCTTTCGCTTCACTGCATGAACTCGAAGAATCGCTGCAGAGATTGTCCGCAGGCGAAGCGCCCTTGGTAAGGGAACTTCCCCGCCGGCCTGGCCAAAAGGAGACGCGCTGGGCATTAATGCCACCTGCGGAAGGAGAGTCGGTCGATGGTGAGTCGGAGGTGGAAGAGCGAGGAGCCTTCCAGGCGGAAAATGAGGATGCCCTCCACGAACGCGTGGAAAAGTTGGAAGAGCAGGTGCGAAAAATCCTCCAGCGACTGGAGGACAAAGAACGAAGCTGAATCCTACTACGGAGCGATCCAGCAAGGCTGGACATTTGCCGCGGACTGCCAGCAATTGCGCCAGCCGAAAGGGCTAAACGGATCAGTGAACTGGATTGCGTTTGTCCGAAAGTCTTATTCGTTCGCGTCCTCCTCCTCCTCCTCCTCTGGGCTGACTCGATTCCAAATGTCTCGGTGTATCTTCCAGGATCCGTCCTCCTGTCGGCGAAAAATGTGCATTCCTTTATAGCGCTCCGAGATGCGCGGGCCTTCGCCTACTTCTCCGGTCATCGTAACCGTCCAACGTTCAAAAGCCCAACTTCCCGCAACCGTCAGTTCTTCAGTGCGGTAATCGTAGCGTTCGATCGTCAGTCCGTCGAACTCTTCTTCAGCCCATGCCCGAATGGATGGGATTCCGGAAATGCTGGTGGAATTGGGAGGCATCAGGATGGCATCGTTGGCAAAAACCCTGGTTAAGAGTTCTACATCTCCGCTATTGACCGCTTCCGCCTCACGGGCCACCAGATCCTCAATGGCCTTCCGGTTGGCCTGAGCGCGTTGCCGGTCCAGCGCCGCTTCATCGACCTGCGGAGATGAACAACTCGGAATTGCCGTTGCCATGAGCGCAGCGATGCACATTCCCAAAATGGATCTCATGATGTCCTCCTTTTATCACCGGCCACGGATTCCACTGACCACTCTCAATCGGTTTAAGGGCTCCGCTCCAAAATCGGTGTTCCAATTCGGAGCAGACTGGGAATGGCTCAAGCGGCTTTCGATCTCATTTAGACCTTCGGACAGAGAACGAACTCTCGATTTTCCCAGCGAAATCAAGTTCGAAAAGCCAAGTCGAATATTAAGGAAAAATCCCGCATAGCGCAATAGCGCTGAATTGGCGAGGGTCCCTCCGGAAACGTAATTTCTGTGTTCTAGATTCTCAGATTCCGGTCTCAAGTCTTGAGTTTCCGTCTCCACTGCCCAAGAATCCCGAAAGACGGGAGGTCGAACTCTGCGAGCGAAAGTCTTCCTCGCACCTTGAAGTTGATCACGATATTTGAGGACCGTCGAACCATCGTGGCCTTCCCGAGTGAATTTACGTAGTTCGCGATTTGGCGATCCTGTAAAATCGGTTGCTCCTTTTCGATTTCGCGAGCCATCTGGCGCCCGATCTCGATTTAGTCCTTTTCGCTGATCCCGAATATCCCCTGCGCCGCCGTCTGAGTCGGAGTCCAGAACAGCGCAACCAAAAAAAGCGTCAAAAACGGCAGGGCGCCAGCAAAACGTCTCATCGCAACTCCAGAGTACATCCATTCTAATGCGGAACCAACGACGG
The DNA here is from genome assembly GCA_964484155.1 of uncultured Acidobacteriota bacterium. Taxonomy (GTDB): domain Bacteria; phylum Acidobacteriota; class UBA6911; order RPQK01; family JAPXNP01; genus DATKAT01. Next base: position 20,342 of record CAZAEY010000022.1, on the reverse strand, counting down.
CGAAGCGAAACCGGCGACGAGGGAGCCATAGACAGAATCTACGTTCAGGGTTTCAGGTTTCAAGTCTCAGGTTTCAAGCGCTTGGCTCTTGGAACTTCAGATTCCGCCTTTTGTCTGGGAATGCGCTAGAATCCAGACATCCGCAGTCTGAGAAAGAAAGCCGAGTTGGCGGCGAAGGAGGCAAGCGTGAGCCATTTCAAGTCTTTTAAGCTTTTAGCGGCCGCATCGATATTTATCGCAATCCTGGCCTTTGCAGGGGCGGTTCGAAATCAAACAGTCTCAGTCGAACTGAAGACGGACGTTTTGGGCAAGCCCATTTCCCCATATTTGTACGGGCAGTTTATCGAGCACCTTGGACGATGCATTTACGATGGACTTTGGGCTGAGATGCTGGAAGACCGGAAGTTCTTCTATCCGATCGAGGGGAAGACGCCCGCCTGGACGCTGCATGAGCCGGGCCCTTCAACCTGGGAGGGCGAAGGCCACTCCTATGAAATTCTGACTCGCTCTCCGTGGCTTCCGATCGGAGGAGCCGAGTCCGTCGAAATGGTTCGCGAGAACTCCTTCGTCGGCGAGCACACCCCCAGAATTCAACGCCGCGAGGGGAGGCGGGCCGGCATCTACCAAGCGGGGTTAAGCCTGCAGCGAGGGCGCGAGTACACGGGGCGCGTCGTGCTTGCCGGAGAGGGCGCGGCGGCGCCGATCCAGGTCAGTCTGATCTGGGGGAGAGGAGCGAGCGATCGAACGACATTGGAAGTCGTTGACCTCGGTTCAGACTATCAGACCTTTCATTTTCGAATGGTTTCAGAAGGCGAAACGGACGCGGGAAGAATTGAGATTGCCACCCGAGGCGATGGCGCTTTTCTGGTTGGAACCGCATCCCTGATGCCCGCCGACAACTTTTTCGGGTGGAGAGCGGATACCCTGGAATTGTTAAAGCAGCTGAATTCACCCATCTATCGATGGCCCGGCGGCAATTTCGTCAGCGGCTACGATTGGAAGGACGGAATTGGAGATCGAGACCTGCGACCTCCCCGCAAAAATCCGGCATGGACCGGAATTGAATCCAACGACGTTGGAATTCACGAATTCATCGATCTCTGCCGCGAAATCGATGCAGAGCCCTTCGTGGCCGTCAATACGGGACTGGCCGACGTCGAATCGGCTGCCGGAAACGTCGAGTACATCAACGGCGGCATCGATACGGAGATGGGCCGCTTGCGCGCCGACAACGGCCACCTGGAACCCTTCGGCGTCCGTTGGTGGGCCGTTGGAAATGAAATGTACGGGGATTGGCAGTTGGGTCATATGCCATTGGGGGAATACGTGCGAAAGCACAATGCAGTCGCCGAAGCGATCTGGAAGATCGATCCCGACGCGGAGTTGGTGGGAGTGGGGGAGGTCGGACAGTGGAGCCGGACGATGCTGCGGGATTCCGGCGAACACATGAACATGATCAGCGAGCACATCTACTGGCAGAACCGGGACGACCTCGTCGAACACGTTCAGCAGGTTCCTCGTCGAATCCGCGAAATAGCCCAAGCTCACCGAGTTTATCGGGATGAACTGGCCGGGCTGCGCGAGCGGGATATTCCCGTTGCTCTGGATGAATGGAACTACTGGTACGGGCCTTTCGAATACGGAGAACTGGGCGTTCGATATACCCTGCAGGATGCGCTGGGAATCGCGGCGGGACTGCATGAACTGTTTCGAAATACCGATATTTACCATATGGCCAACTACGCCCAGACCGTCAATGTCATCGGGGCGATTAAGACCACTCCGACGAAAGCTGAATTTGAGACCACGGGATTGGTATTGAAGCTCTACCGTCAGCGTTTCGGGACGATTCCGATCGAAGTTTCCGGCGTATTCGATTCCCTGGATGTGGTCGCGGCCTGGGCCCACGATCGCTCCGGCATAACCGTCGGCGTGGTCAATCCAAGCTCATCGAAGTTTGCGCTCGATCTTCGGTCCGATTCCACGGAACTCACAGACAAAGCCCGCCAATGGGTCATCACGGGTCCTGACCGGTTCGCATCCAATCAGCCTGGACGACCCCGCCAGGTGGACATCAGCCATCGAACGGTTTCGCTGGAAAACCTTGTGGTTCCTCCCCTTTCCGTCAATCTGTTCTGGGTGGAAACGAATTGATGCAGAAGAGAAACCAAGCCCCGTTTGAGACCAGTTTGCAGGGGAGCGTGAAATGGCGTGCCGGGGTTCAGGTTATGCGATTACCATTCCGAGTTTCGAGTTCCATGTTCCGAGATTAAAATTGGAAAACGCAGAACGCGAAACGCCTGCGTCTACTTGTCCAGCGTCTCGCGGACTTTATTGAGCAGTTCGACGATCGTGTATGGCTTTGGCAGGAAATTGCTTTCATGAGCGGACACGCTCAGACGCAGGACCGCGTCATCGGTATAGCCGGAAGTGAAGAGGACCTTGGTCTGCGGGCTCAATTCCTGGAGACGCTCGGCTAACTCGCGACCGTTCATGCCCGGCATCACGATGTCGGTCACCATTAAGCCGACGGGACTTCCTGATTCTCCAACGAGTCGGAGCGCCTCGCTGCCGTCGCTGGCCTGAAGGACCTGGTAGCCTGCCGACTTCAGAACACGAACGGCCATGGAGAGAACGGAACTGTCGTCCTCGACAACCAGGATCGTTTCATCGCCTCGAACGGCCATCGCAGGTCTTTTCGCCGGTTGGGGACTCTCGATGGAGTCCCCAGCTTTCGGCAAATAGATCCTGAAAGTCGTCCCCCTTCCGACCTCGCTGTACACCCAAATATTGCCGCCGCTTTGCTTGACGATTCCGTACACGGTGGGCAGGCCCAGCCCTGTCCCCTGACCGGCGGGCTTGGTTGTGAAAAACGGCTCAAAAATGCGCTCTCGCGTCTGCGCATCCATCCCGCAACCGGTGTCTTTAACCGCCAGCATAACGTACCGGCCGGGCTGCACCGAAACGTGGCTAACTGCGTAGCCTTCGTCGAGTTCGACCACTTTCGTTTCTATCGTCAGCGCGCCGCCTTCCGGCATGGAGTCGCGGGCGTTGATGACCAGGTTCATAATCACTTGCTCGATCTGCCCGGGATCAGCGCAGATCTGCGCCGGTTCCGCCGTCAGCGAGAAACTGATTCGAATATGCTCTCCGATCAGGCGCCGCAGAATGCTCTCCGTGCCCTCCACCACTGTGTTGAGACTGAAGATCTCTGATCGCATTACCTGCCTGCGGCTGAAGGCCAGCAACTGTCGAGTGAGTGCAGCCGCCTTTTCGCCCGCTTTACGGATCTCCTCGACATCGGACGCCAAAGGGTGATCGGACTTCAACTCCGTTAAGGCGAGTTCCGCAGTGCCGTTGATGACGGTCAACAGATTGTTGAAGTCGTGGGCGATGCCTCCCGCCAGACGCCCGACGCTTTCCATCTTCTGCGCCTGCAGAAACTGCGCTCGCAACGCCTTTTCTTCGGACACGTCCTGTTTAATGGCGACGAAATGGGCGATCTGGCCGCGTTCGTCGCGAACCGGAGCGATTGTCATCTGCTCTTCAAAGAGAGTTCCGTCCTTGCGACGATTGACAATTTCCCCCCGCCAGACGTTGCCCGCGAGGATCTGGTCCCACATTTCCCGGTAAAAGGACTCGTCATGTTCTCCGGACCGCAGCAACTCGCCTGGCTTGCAGCCGACGGCTTCCTCCAGCGAAAAGCCCGTCAGCGTCGAAAAGGCGGGATTGACCCATTCGATAACGCCGTCGCAAGACGTGATGACGATGGAGTTGTCTGCCGATTCCAGCGCCGATTGCAACAATCGCCGCTGAGCCTCCACCAGCTTCCTTTCCGTGATATCCCGCAAAATGACGTGGATAGCGTTCTTCCCCTCAACCGGAAAAGGCGCCGCTACGACCTCCACGTCCACCGTCTGTCCGTCGAGCCGAATGATTCTCTCCTCCAAAGGGGGCACCGGTTCGGCCAGATCTCGCAAGCGATGAATTCGTTCCAGAATCTGAGGATGGTCGTCAGGATGAAACAGGTCCAGAGGAGACTTGCCAAGCAATTCCTCTGGGCTTTGCGCACCGAAGAGCCGCACGGCGGCTTTATTGACCAAGGAGACCCGATCCTCCTGGTTGACGAATATGGCATCCGGGGAATGCTCGATCAGACTGCGGTAGCGAGCTTCGCCCTCTCGAACTTCAAGCTCCGCCCTTTTCAGGTGCGTGATGTCTTCAACGGCAGCCAGCCTGGCCCTGCGCCCGCGAAAGCGGAGGGGATGGGTCGTGATCCGAACGTCGATCAGGCGTCCGTCTCGCAGTCGATGACGCCACTCGCCCGCGTCCTTCAATCCTTCAGGTTCATTAGCAAGGTCTCTGTGAAGGGCCTCCGCGTCTTCCGGCGGCCGAATGTCCAGCAGCGTCATCGCCAGAAACTGCTCGCGCGAGTAGCCGTATCGGTGGATTGCGGCCTCGTTGACGTCGAGAAAGGCAAGCGATTCCAGATCGAACATCCACATCGGGGCGGGATGGGCCCGAAACAGCTTGTAAAAGGCTTCTTCGAAATCAGCGATTGGGCCGAAATCTTTCGATGCTGATTCAAATGACATGACTCGAACCTCCTGGGCGAAAGTCAAAGAATCCGAGTGCCGGCCAAGCAGCTAACGTTCAGAACGCAAATGGGAGCCGCTTCCGCGGCTCCCAAGAGAATGCATCGCAATCAAATCGACGACTGGGTTCGCCGATCGCTGCAGTCGTTTCACGTTCTGAAGCATCAGTTCGAAATCATAACCCCAGAAATTCGATTGACTTACTGCTATTAAAGGCTAAACCAGGCGGAGGCAGGAGTCAAGGCTAGAAGCCCGCGTGCAGCGTCAAGCCTGGGCCATACCGCCGTTGGTTAGTCAATTCACAAGGTCTGTATCGCCGCGCCTATTTTAAAGCGGACATTTCCATCTTGTCAGAAGCAAGGCATTTTGAAATGGTCGATCGAGGACCCTCGGAAAGGGCGACTTCGTTGTTTCGCTTAGAGCCCAATCAGAACCGAATGAGCCTGTTCTCCTTCTTTCGCTTCCCTGAGCAAGGCTCGTAACAGGCGGATCGACCCGTAGCATCGCTTTTCAATCTTCCGAGCGCCTTGACCGCTGCAACCGCTTCAGGTATGGATGTAGGGTTCGTACAAGGGTCTTTCGGGAATCAGGAGTCGAGGTCGGGACGCGGAAGGGACCGATCCCGCCTCAAACGACGCAACCGCACGCGAGAGCGTCAGGGCGCTATTGCTTCGAGCTAACTGAGCCGAATCAAGAGGGCCCGGGAAGGGTCGCCATGAATTTGAGAAAGCCAGGAAACGGCGCCGCGATCGAGACCAAGAGCTTGCTCGAAAAGTCTCTGGCATGGGTGGAGTGGGCGGGGAACAAACTACCCGATCCCGCCATGCTCTTTGCCATTCTTCTGGGCGTAGTCTGGCTGCTCTCCTGGCCTTTGTCCGGCGTTGGATTCGCCTCCCTTCATCCATTGACCGGGGACCCGATTCGAGTCGTCAACCTGCTGACGGGAGCTGAGATCGCTCGATTTCTTTCCACGATGGTGGTCACCTTCACCAGTTTCGCGCCGCTGGGAGTGGTTCTGGTGGCCATGCTTGGCGTGGGCGTTGCCGAACACAGCGGCTACATCAATGCAGCGCTGAAGCTGCTGCTCAACATCACCCCCAGATCTCTGTTGACGCCGATGTTGATTCTGGTGGCCATCATCAGTCACACCGCCGTGGATGCCGGATACGTTCTAGTCATTCCCCTAGGCGGAGTCATTTTCTACGCCGCCGGAAGGCATCCTTTGGCGGGTATCGCAGCCGCTTTCGCCGGGGTGTCCGGAGGGTTTTCCGCAAACTTCGTTCCCTCGGCGATCGATCCGTTGCTGCAGGGCTTCACCCAGTCCGCCGCTCAGGTCATTGATCCGAGCGTTCAACTCAATCCTCTCAATAACTGGTTTTTCACTTCCGCTTCATCCTTTCTGATCGTTCTTCTGGGATGGTACCTGACGGACCGAGTGGTCGAGCCTCGACTGGCGGATGTCCGGGTCGACGGAGAAAAAGAGGAAATGCCAGTGATCCGAGAAGTCGGTGCGACAGAGAGGAAGGCGTTTTGGGCCGCCACCGGCGTAATGACGGCAGGCATCGTGCTGCTGATCGCTTCCCTGATTCCTGAGACTTCTCCCCTCCGTTCGCCCGAAGGGGTCATCGCTGATTTCAGCGCACCCATCATGCAGTCGATCGTACCGCTGATCTTCTTGCTTTTCGTCCTCCCGGGGGCGGTCTTCGGAGTCGTGGCCGGAACCTTCAAGAATAGCCGGGAAATGGTCAAAGCGATGACGAAGACCATGGAGGGAATGGCTTACTATATCGTGATCGCTTTCTTCGCCTCGTTATTTATCGATGCCTTCGGGCGTTCGCAATTGGGGACCCTCATATCGGTCCAAGGCGGCTCCTTTCTCGCCTCATTGAGCCTCCCCGGGCCGGTCACGCTGGTCGGAATCATTCTGCTGGTCGGATTCGTCAATCTTTTCGTCGGGTCGGCTTCCGCGAAGTGGGCGCTGCTCGCCCCCATTTTCGTCCCCATGCTGATGCAGATCGGATTCTCGCCCGACCTGACTCAGGCCGCGTATCGAGTGGGGGATTCGACGTCCAACATCATCACTCCGCTGATGCCGTATTTCCCCCTGGTCGTCGTCTATTGCCAGCGCTATGTCAAAGGCACGGGAATCGGCACTCTGGTGTCGATGATGCTCCCCTATTCCGTCGTCTTCATGATCACTTGGTCTCTGTTTTTGGTCCTCTATTGGATGGCGGGAATTCCGCTCGGATTGCAGTCCAGCTACACGTATCCGTAGGAGCCGGGAGTCAGGAGTC
>CAZAEY010000022.1:0-13353 GCA_964484155.1 uncultured Acidobacteriota bacterium | reverse complement strand
TCAGAGCTTCGGAACTCGGAATTTTGAACTCGAAACATTGAGCTCGGAACCATTAACCTTGATCTCCGTCAGGAGATCAGCCCGAACTCGACTTCGGTCACGTCGCCGAGGGCTTGCTCCATGTAGCGCTTGATTTTTTCAATCAGGGACTTTTCGTTCAGCCGGATGGCTTCCCGGGTCACGCCGAATCGGTCGGCGATTTCCTGCAGAGTCTTGGGATCTTCGGCAATGAGCCGCTCTTTGAGGATCGCCAACTCCCGGTCGCTCAGCGACCTAGAAAACTCTTCAAGCTTCTGATTGAACAGTTCTTGCAGTTCCCCGCGAGCGAGGCTTTCGTCCACCATTTCTTCAGCGGCCCGCAGGGTGTCGATAAACTGGATGCCTTCAGCGTCTCCGATCGACTGATCCAGGCTGACGTCGGAAGACTCAATGTTTCCTTCCACGGCCTCAACGTCCTCGACACTCACGTTCAGGCGTTTTGCGATCAACTGCGGGGTCGGCTCGATTCCCTGTAGTCGAAGCTTTTCCTTTTCCTTCCGGAGGTTGAACAGAAGCCGCCGCCGCTCGTTGGTGGTGCCTACCCTTACGATGCGAAAGTTGTCCAGGATGAACTTGATGATGTAGGCCTTGATCCACCAGCCGGCATACGTGGGCAGCCGAGCGCCCTTTTCCGGATCGAATCGCCTCACCGCCTCGATCAGTCCGATGTTGCCTTCCTGGATCAGGTCTATGACGTTTCGATATACCCGGCTGTAAAGACGGGCGATCTTTACGACCAGTTGCAGATTGGCGGTCACCAGGCGATATCCGGCTCGCTGGTCACCCTGCTCCCGATATTGGACGGCCAGTTCGTATTCCTCTTCGGCGGACAGCGGCTGAAACTGGCTGATTTCCAGCAGATATCTCCGGAGAGGATCGAGTTTCGCGAGCGAGGTCTTGCCTTCTTGCGGCAACTCTTCCGTCTTGCTCCGGCCGAGCACTGAGGAAAGGAGTTCTTCTTCCTCCTCGAGCTTTTCTTTGGCGGGATCTCCACTCATGACGGGACTGAGTTTACCATAGGGCCCGAGGGCCCCGAGAAGGCCGGTCCGGAGGCTTTAATTGGGCCGAAACGGCGAGGATGGGCGCCTTTGCGTCTGGAGAAGACTCCGACTATTCCCGTTCCTGAACCGCCTTCGGAGCGATTTCGCCCTTCGCGAAGCGCTCATACATTTCCACTTCGAAAGGACTGCCTAAAACCACGGGAACCCGCTCGTGCAGTTCTGAAGGCGAGACTTGGAGGATGCGTCCCGAACCGGCAACGGCTTTCCCTCCCGCCTGCTCCAGGATGAAGGCCATGGGGTTGGCCTCGTACAGAAGCCTGAGCTTCGCCTTCGGCTGTTCCGGATTCTCGCAGTTGGCGGGATGCAGGAAAATGCCCCCCTTCAAGAGCGTTCGATGGACGTCTGAGACCATCGATCCGACGTATCGCAGCGAATATGGCTTTCCCAGGTCGTTGCAATCGGATTTGAGCCAGTCGACGAACCTTCGAGTGGGCTCGTCCCAGGTGCGGTGGCTCCCCTCATTGACCGAGTAGATGTTTCCCCGCTTGGGAATCCGTACATTCGGATGGGACAGCAGAAATTCCCCGATTGCCGGATCCAGCGTGAATCCGTTGACTCCCTCTCCGGTGGTGTAAACGAGCATGGTATTGGAGCCGTATACGACGTATCCGGCTGCCACCTGCTGAACGCCGGATTGCAGGCAGTCTTCGAGGCTGCCGTCTTCTCCGTCTGTGATCTTCCTCAAGATGGAGAAGATCGAACCGATGCCGGCGCTGACGTCGATATTGGACGAACCGTCCAGCGGATCGAAGAGGAGAACGTACTTGCCCTTCTTGAATTTTTTCGGAATCGGGATCACGTCCGGCGATTCTTCCGAAGCCATCAAGCAGAGATGGCCGCCGTGGTCCATTGCCCGAAAGATCATGTCATGGGCGAACACATCTAGTTTTCGGACTTCCTCTCCATGAACATTTTCGAAGCCGGCCAATCCAAGAGTCTGCCCCAGGCCGGCATTGTTGACCTCATTGGAGATGATCTTGAAGGCGATGGTCAAATCCCAGAGGAGACTGGTGAACTCTCCAGTGGCCTTCGGAAAGTCCTTTTCCTGTTCAACTAGATGGCGTCCGATGGTGTAAATGGTTTGCGAAGGGTTCAACCCGACTCCTCTCGAATCCGACAGCGCTCCAGCCCCCGAACTAGTGAACGGTTCGCGTCTTCTTGGTCATGAAATCCATCAGGATGTATTGGGCCAGATCGAGCGTCGTCGTGAAATAGGCTTTTCCGTGACAGATTTCGGAAACTTTTTTTACAAACTCAACCAGATAGTACTCCCGGGCCAGCATGAACGTGTTGATGAGAATTCCGGCCTTCCGGCACTGGGCCACCTCTTCAAAGGTCTGCTGCAGAATCATGGGATCCAGACCGAATGGGTTCTTGTAAATGCGGCCATTCGGCAAGGTGACCGCCGACGGCTTTCCGTCGGTGATCATGACGATCTGGCGCATGTCTTTACTGCGATTGCGAAGAATGCGGCGGGCCAGGCGCAGGCCTTCGCGGGTGTTGGTGTGATAGGGGCCGACTTTGACGGACGGGAGCTTCACAAGAGGAACTTCCTCGGCCGAGTCGTGAAACAGCACGACGTCGAGCGTGTCGCCAGGAAACTGAGTCCGTATCAGATGGGCCAACCCGAGCGCCACCTTTTTGGCAGGAGTGAAGCGGTCCTCTCCGTAAAGAATCATGCTGTGGCTGCAGTCCAGCATCAGAACCGTAGCGCAGGAGCTTTGATATTCCCCCTGGTGGACCATCAGATCCTCATAATCGAGCTGAATGGGAAGCCCCAGACCTTCCCTGCGCACCGCATTGAGCAGCGTCGACGAATAGTCCAGATTCAAAGCGTCCCCGAAGACGTAGGGACGACTGTGCCCCTCGGCTTCCACCCCCGGCGCGAGGTCTCTCGTCGAATGAGCGCCGAAGCTCGACTTGCCCAGGGAGGAGAGAAGCTCCCGCAAGGTCTTATACCCCAGGAAATCGACGCTTTTCCCGGTCAGCTCGAATTCCATGGGCCCCTCCGCCTCGCCTTCCTCGCCGACTCCCGCTTCCGAAGCCGATTCCGTCGGCATCGTCTGAGCCTTTAGATACCCCTCCTCGACCAGTTTCCGGATTACCTGCTTGAGGAATTCCTCGACTTCCTGAGAGATTCGATTCCGGGAGTCCGCCGCGAAATCCCGCATCTCTTCTCGCCATTCATCAGGAAGGTTTTCGTCCTCGCTCAGCAGTTCCGCCAGAACGCGCATCAGGTCCTTCCGACTGCGCAGCGAACGGCTTCCGCCGCCAGAGCGATGTGGAAATCCGCTCTCCAGGAGGAAATCCTTCAAGCGATTCAGCAGTTCCTCTATATCCAGATCATCCAGAGGAGACGGGGTGTATTTGGTGTAGCGAAAACGGGACATTTATTTGGTTTCAGGTTTCAGGCGCTTGGACTTTGGATCCTTACTCGCGCTCCTCAGTTAAATGACTTTCGGTTGGCCTCCAGAGCGCTGAACGCATCTATGTCTTCGGGCTCCTTGTAATAGCCCCTACTTTCGCTGCGGCTGAGCTTCTTTTGAGCGCACAGCCCCTCGAGCAGGAATTCGGCGGCGGAAACGGCGAGTCCCGGAGCTTGCTTCGGGTCGACTTTGAATTGCCCGAAGAAAGCTTCCAAGCCCTGGATCTGACCGATCTGCTGCAAGTATTCCGCATCCGAAGTTAGCTCGGACACATGGACCTCGCCTCCGAGGTTAAACCACTGAACGACCTGTTCGAAGGAGGCCTTAGGGAAGCGCCTGTCGAATATTTCATGGACGGCGAGTTGTATCAATTCGCGTGCGATCCTTTCCGCACCCTTCAACTCCCCTTCGTATTCGAGTTCAAGCTTTCCGGTTATAGCGGGAAGCGAGGCGAAGATGTCGGCGATTCTAACGGTGGCCGATTGCTCCTGATTCAGCAGGGCTCGTTGTTCGGCATTGCTGAGGCTGCTTTCCGCGCAACTGATTGGCATGCGTTGACTGACTCCGGAGCGTCGATCGATTCGGCTGTCCTGCCGGGCCACGAAAGCCACCATTTCAATAATTTCTGAAATGAACTCCGGGATTTGAACTCGCATTTCCTCGCGTCCAGCCCAGGCTTCCTGCCGGGTAATCCGTACGGCGTCGCGCAGTCGCAAGGGGTAGTGAGTCCGGATTTCCGAGCCGATGCGATCCTTCAGCGGAGTGATGATCTTTCCGCGAGCAGTGTAGTCTTCCGGGTTGGCCGAGAAAATCAACAACACGTCCAATGGCAGCCGAACCGGAAAGCCTCGAATCTGAACGTCTCCTTCCTGCATGATGTTCAGGAGAGCGACCTGAATCTTGGGGGCGAGATCCGGCAACTCGTTGACCGCGAAGATTCCGCGGTGAGCTCGCGGCAGCAGGCCGAAATGGATGTTTTCAAGAGAAGAGAGACTGGTTCCCCGCCGTGCCGCCTTGATCGGATCCAGATCGCCGATGATATCGGCGACAGTCACGTCCGGCGTGGCCAGTTTCTCGACGTAGCGGTCTTCCCGCTTCAGGAATCGAATCGGCAACTGATCCGATTCCAGTTCAATCCGTCGACGACTCACCTCCGAAATGGGAAAGAACGGGTCGTCATTGATTTCCGATTCCGCAATCACGGGAATTTCATCGTCCAAAAGCTGGGTGATTCCACGAAGAATACGGCTTTTGGCCTGCCCTCGAAGTCCGAGCAAGATGAAATCATGCCGGGACAGGAGGGCGTTGATGATGGCCGGTTTGACGGTTTCATCGAAACCGATGATCCCGGGGAGTACGTCTTCCCCTTTGCGCAGTTTTTCTATCAAATTCTGCCGGATCTCATCTCGAACGGAGCGGAGCCTGGGCGGGATGCCCTTTTTTTTCAGCTCTCCGAAAGTCGTCGTTTTCATTTCGTCTTCCGAACCAATGGCGCTGGAGTCGCCCAATTCGATGGAAGTAACCGGAACGGAGTCATTCCGCATCGCCGGCCCACATGAAGCATTCAACGTTCGGAAAAAAGGGACCGGACGCGAGCCAACCGAAGCGCACGAGCCGCCTCGAATGACTTGAGCATATCATAGCAGGCAAGTGAAGCGAATCGTAAGCCGGGTACGCCTGATTTCGTCGCGAAAGGCGTATTGGAAAGTATTGCGGAAAATTGAAAAGAAACTCTCTTGACTGGCCTTTTCCACCCTTCGGCGGCCGCCATCCAACACTTTTCGTCACAGCTTCAGCAGCTCCAGAATACGGTTTCGATCCAGGTCGACCTGCACGGGCCGGTTCGAGAAACGAGGATGGATCCTGCCCGACTTTTCCGTCACGTCGGTTCGATAGGCGGCGTGCTGATACAGGTTGTCGAGGTGGTAATTGACAGTGTATTCGGGGTCTTTGAGTTGGTGTCCCGTCAGAACCGCCACGACGTCCTCCTCCCGGTCGATCTTGACATTCTTGCGGTCTCCTTCGATCAGTTTTTTCAGGCCCGCCACGGTTGTCGCCGATGCCGGTTCGCATCCGATTCCGTCGCGGCCCAGGATCGCCTTTGCGTCGGCGATCTCCTGTTCGCTGACCTCGTCGCACCAACCGTCGGAAAAATTCAGGGCCCGGACGGCCTTCTTCCAACTGATGGGCCGGCCGATCTTGATGGCGCTGGCCAACGTCCAGGCGTTGTCAACCGGCACGAGCTCCCGCGAGCTGGAAACGAGGGTTCGATAGAGCGGATTGGCCCCGCTGGCCTGAATGACGGTCAACCGGGGGACTTTCTCGATCAGTCCAAGCCCCTTCAACTCCATCAGGGCCTTGCCATACGAAGAGCTGTTTCCAAGGTTTCCGCCCGGAACCACTATTCGGTCCGGAACCTCCCAATTGAGCTGATCGAATAGGTCGATCATGACCGTCTTCTGCCCCTCCAGCCGAAACGGGTTGATCGAGTTCATCAAGTAGAGGTCGGTTGAATTGGAGAGATCCTGAACCAGCTCCATAGCGGCGTCGAAGTCCCCTCGAACCTGGATGGTTTGCGCCCCGTAATCCAGTGTCTGCGAAAGCTTTCCGTAGGCGATCTGTCCCTCCGGAATAAAGACGACTGCCCGGACATCCTCAGTCCGGGCGCAGTAGGCGGCCATCGATGCGGAGGTGTTGCCGGTGGAGGCGCAGCAAACGACGCGAGAGCCCAGTTTTCTGGCCTGCGAGATCGCCACCGTCATTCCGTAATCCTTGAAGGAGCCGCTGGGATTCCAACCGAGATGCTTGACTCGAAGATTCCTCAGTCCAACGTATCGAGCGGATTGGCGGGCCTCCAGAACCGGATTGTTTCCTTCCCCCATGGTGACGATCCAGCGCTCGTCGCCGGAGGCGAAGGGGAGGAGCTCACGGTAGCGCCAGACTGCGCTTCCGTCTAAAGGTTCGACCGATCCCCTTCTGTCTCGAAAGACCTTCTTGAGTGCGTCTGGGTCGAGACCGTCAAACGCGTACGCAATGTCTAGCAAGTCGTTGCAATCGGAGCAGCGGAAGAGCTTCTCGCCGATCGGGAACTCTTTCCCGCAGGAGTCGCTGATGCATCGAAACCTTGGCCTGTTCATTCGGCAAGCAGGCGGTCGATTCGCCGCCTGATTTCGTCGTCATCCCACTGAAGAAATCCCCGATGCGGATAGACCAATCGCCGCTTCCGGTCCAGTACCAGAGAAGAGGGAAGCACGGTGACGCCGAAACGGCTGTGAAGAACCCGTTCGCGGTCGACCAGGAACAGGAAGGGATGGGGATTGCGATCGAGAAATCTGCCGACCGTCTTTGGGTCCTCGTCGCTGATGGAGACGATCAACAGTCCCCGTTCGCCGAATTCCTCCTGAAGTCGAGCCATCGACGGCATTTCCAACAGGCAAGGCCTGCACCAGGTCGCCCAAAAGTTGATCAGCAGCACCCGATCCGAGAGTGCGTCCAGAGAAACTTTTTCCCCATCCAGACTCTGAAAGTCCCCGGTGAGATCTACAGGCTCCCGTAATTCGGGAGGCATCCAGCTCTGCGCGCCGGTTGTCGAGAAGTTCGGTGAAATGAAGAGGATTCCCAGTAGGGCCCCCGTCGACATCAGCGAAACCATACGTGGCGAAGCGTGTTTCAGCATAGGAAAGCGGAAACTCATAGTAGCACACAGGTTCGCAGACTGATCCTGCCGGGATTCGCCGTGCGAATCGGGACGCTCCGAATTCACTGCCCCTTGCTATGATACGGTCCTATGGACCGGCCCGCTATTATCACCTTTCTGTCCGATTTTGGCACTCGAGAACACTACGTCGGCGCGGTGAAGGGCTCCATACTTTCGATTCACCCCGAAGCGCGAATCATCGACATCAGCCATGAGGTGGCGGCTCACGACGTCATGGAGGGCGCCTTCACCTTGTTTTGCGCCTACTCCTTCTTTCCGCCTGAGAGCATTCATCTCTGCGTAGTGGATCCGGGAGTCGGCGCCACCAGGCGAGCCCTGATCGTAAAGACGACGGATCGGCTGTTCGTGGCTCCCGACAACGGTTTGCTGTCTCTGGTTCTAGGAGTCGAGAAGGTCGAAAAAATCGTCTCCATCGAAGCGGAGCGTTACTTCCGGCATCCGGTTTCCGCGACCTTCCACGCTCGAGACGTCTTCGGTCCGGTGGCGGCCAGGCTGTCGCGAGGCGAGGATCCCTCCGGCTTCGGGCCCGAAGTGAGCGCCTTTGAACAGCTCGCCCTCCCTCCGGTCCGGATCCAGAGCCAGGGGGTTCTCAAAGGCGCTGTCTTGCATGTCGACCGTTTCGGCAACCTCATAACAAACCTGCGGGCCGAGGAGGCGAGGGTGCATTTCGGCGATAACTCTCGGCCAGAAGCGATCGAGCTCGCCGGAAGTAAAATCAGCCGTTTCGTCGGCGCTTACGCCGAAGCGGAAAGTGGAGAACCCTTCGCTCTGATAGGCAGCAGCGGGTTCTGGGAGATTGCAGCGCGAAACTCTTCGGCGGCGAAGCTTTTGAGAGTCAAGCGGGGCTCAAGCGTGCGTTTTCGATTTTCCGGCTAGCTCCGCTCTAAGGATCCTCCAATCGGAATTGGGCCCGATTTCGCGAGGGCCTCGCGCAGAGCATTCAACGCTACTTCAGCTCCGTGGATCTTGTGCGGGGGAAGGCCCTCCAGGTGAGTCAGGAGCTGTGCGGTTGTGATGCGAGCGCATTCCAGTTCGGTTCGATCCGCGATCAATTCCACCAGTCCGGCCGCGGCGGCCAAGGCGGCTGTACAGCCCTCCGCTTGAAAGGAGGCCCGTTCCAGGCGATCCCGACTGAACCGAAGGTAAAAGACGACCCGATCTCCGCAAATCGGATTCACGGATTGACCGACGTGAGTGGCGTCGTCGATTCTTCCCCGATTCCGCAATTCGCCGACCAGACTGCGGACCTTTGGGCTGTACATTTCACGCGATCGCTGTTTCTTTCATCCTGCCAATGACCTCCGGGAGGATCTCCAAGACGTATTCGATATCTTCCTCCGTGGTCATACGGCTGAGGCTGAAACGGATGGCGCTGTCGATCAGTGGGGTGTCCAAACCCATCGCCGTCAATACGTGAGAGGCCGAAACGGCGCCGGATGAGCAGGCGGCGCCTGTGGAAACGGCAATGCCCCGAAAATCGAGAGCCACCAGCAACGCCTCCCCCCGTAGGCCGGGAAAGCTGATGTTGCTGACATGCGGGGCTCTTTTGGCGCCTTGACCGTTGAGAACGGCCCCGGGAATTCTCTCCAGGACTCCCCGTTCCAGTTGATCTCGCAATGCGCCGATCCTGGTTTGGAAGTCTTCCAGATGCTGCGCGGCCAGTTGGCACGCCTTCCCCATCCCGACGATGCCGGGAACGTTTTCGGTTCCGGCTCGCCGCTTCCTTTCGTGGCTGCCGCCCACCAGAAATGGCGCCATCTTCACGCCGCTTCGCAAGAATAGAGCCCCAACGCCCTTCGGTCCGTGAAATTTGTGAGCGGAAATCGAAAGCAAATCGATCCGCTCCTGCCGCAAATCCACAGGGATCTTGCCCGCGGCCTGGACGGCATCCGTGTGAAAAAGGACTCCGTGCCTGCGAGCGATTGCTGAGATGTCTCCGACAGGTTGAATCGACCCGATTTCATTGTTGACATACATTACCGACACCAGCGCCGTTTCATCGGAAATCGACTCTTCGATCTGTTCCAGGATCACCACCCCGTCAGAGTCCACGTCGACGTACGTGACCCTGTGTCCCCGATTCTCCAGCGCCTCGCAAGCCCGAAGCACTGCAGGATGTTCGATTTTGGAGGTGATCAGGTGGCTCCCCGGCTTCCCGAAGCTCTCCGCCACCCCGAATACGGCCGCATTGTCCGCTTCAGTTCCACCGCAGGTAAAGATGATTTCGTCGGGAGCCGCCCGCAGAAGATCGGCCGTCTGCGTGCGCGCGTTCTCTACCCCGCCACGCGCCTTTTGCCCGTGCTCGTGAATCGACGACGCGTTGCCGTAGGTCTGGCTGAAATAGGGAAGCATCGCTTCGACCGCTGCCGGGTCCACTCGCGTGGAAGCATTGTTGTCCAAATAGGCTTGACGGTTCACGACCCCATCTTAACACCGCCGCCAAGAGCCCCACAATGTCAGGAAACGCCTTTAAATTCGCCGGCGAGAAGTCTCCGCTGCGGGAATTGGATCTCTATCAGATCAGAAACGGACTGATAGGACTTGACAGGCCTCGATTGCCATCTTAAATAATGAAGTGAGCGAGGAAAACTCTGGTATAACTTGTTGACCAGACAAGGTTTATAGCTTGTCTTGGGAACCGTTGGCTATAAAGGAAAAGGAGGCTATCATGTTAAGTCTGAGACCCGTAAGAGCGTTTAAGGACAACCCAACCTCATTGGACAGGATTTTCGGTGACAACTTCAATCGATTCTTCAACCAGATCGATCAGGAACTGACTTCCGAAAGATCCTTCAGTCCCGCGGTTGACATCTACGAAGCCCACGAAAACCTGGTGTTCACTTGCGAACTGCCTGGCTTCGAAAAGGAAGACATCGAAATCAACGTGGATAACGGACGGTTGACGATCAGCGGCGAACGCAAGTTTGAAGAGCAGGAAGGCCGTGACTACCACCGATTGGAGCGGTGGTACGGAAAGTTCTTCCGCAGCTTCCAGCTTCCCACCACCGTGGATGTGAACAACATTTCGGCTAATCTGAAAAACGGAGTGCTGACCGTGTCCGTTCCGAAGAGAGAGGAAGCCAGACCGCGACAGATCGAGGTGACGGCCTGATTGCAGGCTGTGCCGGTTTCAGCCGCCGGGCGCGCCTCGTGGCGCGTCCGGCTTTTATATACATGCCAACTATTTAAAGCCCGGATTCGGAGAATGCGGCGGAAAGGAAATTCTCCCGGCGCTAGATCCAGCAGCGATCTTCCGGACCCGCGGCGCCCGCAACACGACCCATCAGGACTTTAACCACGGGCTGTTAAGCCCATCTCCGGCGATACGCTCTCGAAGTTTCCCTATATCCCGAGGAAAAGCTGCCTTCTTGCAATAGGCGGGAGCCCACAGGCCGCGCTCCGTCCGGCTCCGGAGCATGGGGCTTGCCAACCGCCTCCGCTGGGAGGGATCATTCGGCATGTGAAAGGCTTCTAGACAACCGATACAACTTGGCCCAATATTCCTTGACCATACGGCGAGTGGAGAAAGGCGCCGCGGTGGAGCGAATGGAGTTCTTCATGAGGTTGATCCAGCCCCGGGGAATTCCAGCCGAGTCGCGATCGTAGAAGAGCGGAACGATTTCATTCTCCAGAAGAGCGTAAAGGGAATCAGCCGCCTCATCATCGGATTCGCCCTCAATGGCCCACCCGTTTTCGCCGTCGAAGCCTTCGTACCACCAGCCGTCCAGCACGCTGAAATTGGCGATGCCGTTCAAAGACGCCTTTTGACCGCTGGTCCCGCTGGCTTCCTTGGGAGGTTCGGGATTGTTCAGCCACAGGTCCACGCCTTGGACGAGGTGATGGGCGACATACTTGTCATAGTTTTCAATGAAGGCGATGTGGCCCCCCATGCGATTGTCGGAGCATGCGTCAAAGACCTGCTTCAGAAGGTGTCTTCCCGGCTCGTCGGCCGGATGGGCCTTGCCTGCGAAAACAATCTGCACGGGACGCCAGGGATTCAGCAGCAGCTCCTTCAGGCGCGGGATGTCCCGTAAGATCAATCCGGCCCGTTTGTAAGTGGCGAACCGCCTTGCGAATCCGATCGTCAGGGCCTGCGGATTCAGCAGCGCCCCGAAGGCTACGATCTGGCCGGGGGAGATCCCATCCGCCATCCAGCGGGAACGGGCACGTTCCCGGACGATCGAGAATAGCTTGAGCTTCAGCTTTTCATGCACTTCCCAAAGCTCTTCATCGGGAATCTCGGAAACTCGATCCCACATCTCCGCTTCGTCGTGGCGGCTGAACCAGTCCGGGCCAAGATAGCGGGTCAGCAGGGGAATCATCTCCCCCGCGAGCCAGGTGGGGACGTGCACACCATTCGTGATGGAAAAGATCGGCACTTCGTTTTCCTCCCGATCCGGGAACAAGTGCTTCCACATGTGTCGGGAAACTTCGCCGTGCTTTTGGCTGACCCCATTCGATCTGGCGGAGGTCTTCAGCGCCAGGACCGTCATGCTGAAATGACTGCTGTCCTCCATGCTCCCCAGCGCCAAAAAGTCGTCGTAAGGAATGCCATGCTGGCTCCAGTACCGAGAAAAATGCTCTTGGATCATATAATAGGGAAACTCATCGTGGCCGGCCTTGACCGGAGTGTGTGTCGTAAAAACCATGCGACTCCGGATGTCCTCAACCGCCTCCTGAAAGCTCATCCCCGATTCAAAGCCTTCCCGGATCAATTCGATGGAAGCAAATGCTGCGTGCCCTTCGTTCAAATGAAGCAATGTCGGTTCAAAGCCAAGCGCCCGCAGCACCCGGACGCCCCCCACGCCCAGTATGATCTCCTGTCGGATTCTGACTTGATCATCTCCTCCGTACAATCGAGCCACCAGATCGCGGTCCCATGGTTCGTTCTCGCTGATGTCGGTGTCCATCAAGTAGATGGGCACCCGTCCGACCTGAGCTTTCCAGACCGCCACGCCGACTTCCCGGTCTCCGACCGGAACGGTCACGATCAATCGGCTGCCATCTTCGTTGCAGACTGGCACCAAGGGCACTTGCTCCAAGTTCAACCGCTGGTAAGTCGCTTCTTGGAAGCCGTCCGCCGCGATCCGTTGATGAAAGTAGCCTTCGGGATACAGGGTCCCCACACCCACAAAAGGAAGTCCGAGGTCGCTGGCCTCCTTGCAGGTATCGCCGGCCAGCAACCCCAAGCCGCCGGAATAAATGGGAAGCGAGCCATGGACCGCGAACTCGGCGCAGAAATAAGCGACCAGCTGGGGTTCGGACGCCGCCTGCTGCGAATACCAGGTATCGGAAGCCGCCATGTATTCGTCGAACAGCCTGACCACTTCGTCGTATTGATTCAGGAAGTCCGGGTCGGCCGCCTTTTGCTGCAGCGTTTCCGCAGAGATTGCCTGGAGGATCTGAATCGGATTGTGCTTGGAATTTCGCCAGAGTGTTCGATCCAAAAGTTTGAACAGCTCGCGGGCCTCCCCTCGCCAGCTCCACCAAAGGTTGTATGCAAGGTCGCCGAGGCGCGCAATGCGCTCTGGCAAGTGGGCATGACTCGGGATCTCCGCTTTCATAGTTCAGCTCCTCGCTCTTGTTGGATAGTTCTTTTCTGGGTTGGCGCCTGTTCTTCTATTTCAGGATCCGCTGTTGTTGCACGACTGAGGATCAGTCCAGATCCCACGGGCGCGGCGGGGGCTCATCCAACTCGTCTTTGGATTCCAGCGCCTGTTTGAACTTCTCCTCCAGCGAATCGCGGCGCCGCTTTTCATTGGAGAATGCCTGTTCAAAGACTTCGTCGCTCTTTTCCCGACGCGTCCTTTCCCTGTGAAGCGCCTCCTCCAGGGTATACGTTGTTCGCTTAACTTCGGAGTGCAAGACCAACCCCGTCTTTCGCTCGACAGTCAACTTCGCCTGACAGCAGGGACAGACGACCTCAAGCTTTTCTCCCATGATGGCCATTGTACCAGTCTTGCGGGGACAGGTTCGAGCGCTGGGGTGCTGCGTGCTGCGTGCTAATTTGATTTGTGCAGGTTTTTTCGGGGGAAAGTCAAGACTTTTCGGCGGGGATTTTTTTGCACCGGCGGGTGTGTTTTGGAAAACGGATGAAACGGAGCGCCGG
>CAZAEY010000021.1:0-34577 GCA_964484155.1 uncultured Acidobacteriota bacterium | reverse complement strand
AACTCCGGCGCGGTTGCGTTGGCGATTGCGCTGGTAACGGGCGAGAGTTTCCGTGACATTTGGCAGGAGAACTTCCTTTGGGCGTCACTGACAAACATTGCGGGCGCATCGACGGCGGCCATCATCTTCCTGAATTTCGATCGTCAGGTACTTGCGTTTGGGATCGCGATTCCGATCGTTCTGGTGATTTATTACGCGTACAAGATGAACCTGGATCGAATCAAGCAGGCGCAGCAGCACCTTGAGGAAATGGATGTATTGTTTCACTCGACGATCACATCTCTGGCGATGGCCATCGACGCCAAGGACCAGGGGACTCACGGACATGTGCAGCGCGTGCAGGCGTTGACGCTCGGGTTGGCCCGTCATTGCGGCATTCGGGATGACGGCGAGTTGAAGGGATTGCGGGCAGCGGCGCTCTTGCACGACATTGGAAAGCTGGCGATACCGGAGCACATTCTGAATAAGCCGGGGCAGTTGACGGACGCCGAGATCCAGAAGATGAGGATTCACCCTGTTGTAGGCGCCGACATTCTGGACACTGTACCGTTCCCGTATCCGGTGACTCCGTACGTTCGATACCACCACGAGCGCTGGGACGGGACCGGGTACCCCGATGGTTTAAAGGGCGAGGACATCCCGTTGGGAGCGCGCATCCTTTCGATCGTCGACTGCTACGACGCATTGCGGTCGGACCGCCCCTACAGGCCGAAGTTGAGCAAGGAAATCGCGCTTGAATACATTCGCCAGGAAGCGGGAAAGGCCTACGACCCCAGGATCGTCGACGTGCTGGACTCGCACATTGATGACTTGGAGGCCCAGATCGAGGAAGCCGAAGCGCTTGTGCCGGAGGCGCTGCTCCAGCAGATCGAAGAGACTTCCAGCGGCGGGGCGAGGACCGATCGGAGCATCAAGAGAGTGTTTCAGGATATCGCGGCCACCCACAAAGAGGTGGAAGCGGTGTACGAGATTTCCAAAAACCTTGGAAGCTCTCTGAGCGTCAAGGAAACGATGAACTTGTTGTCAACGAGGATTAAGCGGTTCGTGCCCTACAGCGCTTGCGCTATCTACCTGGTCAATCCTTCAGACGACCGGGTCATTCCGCACGTTGTGACAGGCATGTACAAGGACATCCTGGACGGAGTGGAGGGGACGCTGGGTGAAGGAGTGACGGGATGGGTGGCCGCCAATAACAAATCTCTCATGAACGTATCGCCTGGACCGGATTTCCCCAACTTGACGCTGTTGCGATCCGTTTTCAAGAGCTGTCTTTCAGTTCCTCTGGCTTTGGAAAGCAACCTGGTGGGGGTGATCACGCTCTATTCGAATCACGAAAACGTCTACCACCACGACCACCTGAGATTGATGGAGACGATCAGCCCACATGCGGCTTCTGCAATCAACAATGCAGTCATCTACCAGGAGACCCATCAAGACGCTTTTTCGGATCCTTTGACCGGCCTCCCGAATCTTCGGCATTTCAACGCCTTTATTGAAGAAGAGCTGAAACGAGCCGATCGAGTCTCCTATCCGGTGACGCTGTTGATGCTTGATCTGGACGAGTTCAAGGAGGTCAACGATCAATTCGGCCACCGAAACGGGGATCGCGTCCTGATAGAGATCGCGCATGTCCTGCGCAGCCAGATGCGCCGATCGGATACCTGCGTTCGCTACGGCGGCGACGAATTCGTCGCGATTCTTCCTGAGGTCTCCAAGGAAATGGCGGTTCAGACCATCGAGCGTATTCAATCCGCGCTGGACCGTCATTCGGTCATGGTGGACGAGCATCAAGACATTCGCATCGGCATCAGCATCGGCGCGGCGACCTTTCCGGAAGACGGACGGGAGAGCGAAGCGCTGCTGGCGGCCGCCGACCGTGCTATGTATCGAAACAAGGTCCAGCGAGACCGAAAACGGGATCGCCGGGGATCGGTCCTCCCTTTTGAAAAGCGCAACGATCCGGCTTAGGGGGCTCGGCGGGCGAGGCGCATCGCCGGAATGGGCACTGCCCAGGGGAGTCCCGCGGCTTCGGAAAGTGAACCTTTGCGATTTGAGCTGGCAGACCGAAAGTCGAGCGGCATCCCAGGGCTGAACTCTCGATGACCACCCGCCGGCCAGTTTTCGTAAGCGTCATCGTCCCCACGTTTAATCGCCGGAATTTTCTACAGAAGGCGGTGGAATCGGTCCTGGCCCAGACTTTTCCGGATTTTGAGCTTCTAATTGTCGACGACGGCTCTACCGACTCGACCGAACGGTATTGCGCTGGCCTCCGGGATGCGCGGATCCGGTATTTCCGTCAGGAGAACCGAGGCGTAAGCGCCGCTCGAAACCATGGAATTCGCAAGGCGCGGGCCGAGTGGATCGCTTTTCTGGACAGCGACGACCTTTGGCAGCCCCAGAAATTGGAAGTTCAACTGGATTCGGTCGGGACGAGTCGTGAACATCCAGTGGTTTACACCGACGAAATCTGGATTCGCAGGGGCCGCCGAGTAAACCCGAAGAAAAAGCACGGTAAATATGGAGGCTGGATCTACGACCGCTGCTTGCCGCTGTGCATCATCAGTCCGAGTTCGGCGCTTCTGCACCGGAAGGTCCTGAAACGGTGCGGCCTGTTCGACACGAGGTTTCCCGTCTGCGAAGATTACGACCTCTGGCTGCGGGTGACCGCAACATTTCCGGTTCTTTTTCTTCAACAGCCGCTCATCGTCAAGGTGGGGGGACATCAGGATCAGCTTTCGCGGAGTCGTTGGGGCCTGGATCGCTACCGTGTGCGCGCCATGGAAAAGGCGATTGGATCGGGGACTCTCACCCCGCTGCAGGAGAAATGGACGGCGCGTGAGCTTGCGAGAAAAACTTCCATTCTGTCAACGGGATATGGAAACCGAAAGAAACTCAGGGGACATCGAACTTTTGAGAGGAAGCTGCAACACTGGCGCCGAGTCTGGAGCGAACTGCGTAAATTCTGACCTTTCGGCCGCCGCGCCGGCCCGTAGACGATCCGGATGTTCCAGCGAAAAGCTGTTTTCGCATGGGTATTGGAACCGTTTTGAAAGAAAGTGCATCCAAGGTAATAGCGACCCGGTGAGGACTTGGAGATTTCGCCGGCCGGAATTGCGCAGAGGCCATCGAATTGATGCCTGCGGTAAGACGAAGTTTTCCGGGCGGCTTCTGTCGAGGAACGGCAGTCGGGCTCGAATTTGAGAAGGCCATTGCATTTGCAGGAGGTTGAATGATTGCAGGAATCCTGTTCAGCGTCATAGTGGGGATTGTCGCCGGCGGCATCGTTCTGGCGAAGAAATCCTCCATGAAGTCGTCCTGGCTGGACGATATCGAACGGGGCCGCCGAGGCGACTGGATTTCCAGGGACTAGCCCGCCGGACGGACGGGTTGTCCTCGAAGCGCTGCAAGCAACCTGGCTACATGCTGGACAAGGGCTCGACGGCGTAGTAACCCTGCCGGTGCCGGACGTCGAGGCGCCCCCCACGCACCTTGACTTCTATTTTGCGAAAAGTTCCGTCCCGCTCCCGGTTGGACGGGACGTACGTAAGGCTGTATTGGGCGCGCAGCTCCTGTTCGATCAGGGAAAAGGCTTCCGAGAGCTGCTTGGTCGAAAACGGAAAAAAGACCCTCCCGCCGGTGCTTTCCGTCAATTGTTTCAGCGCGCTTTCACCTGCATAGTCGATGCTGGCGCCAAAGCGAGTCGTGCTGATTGCGTAAATGGCGCTGTCGGCCATATGAGCCATTTTCAGCGCCTCGTCGCGTGTACGCGCGCTGGTCAGGTCTGAGCCGTCGGACAGAATGACGATCGTCTTGCGGCCGTCTTCAAAGAGCAGTTTTTGTTCGGATACCAGATAGATGGCGTCATACAAGGAGGTTCCCCCGCCGGCTCTAAGAGACTCGATTGCGCGAGCCAGGTCGTTCGGATTCGAGGTGAAATCGTGCAGCAGTGTGACTCCGGTGTCGAACTCCAGAAGAAGAGCGCGATCGGTCGGTCGCATGATCGTGTGCAGGAAGTCCATTGCCGCCTCCTTTTCAAAGTCGAGCTTCAGGCGAACGCTGGCGCTCGTGTCGACGCACATGGCAATGGTCAGCGGCCGCTCGGATTCCTTGGAAAAGTGCGTAATCTCCTGCGGTACGCCATCCTCAAGAATCTCAAAGTCCTCAAGCGAAAGTCCGCTGACGAAGTTGCCGGATCTCTTGTCGGTGATCGCCACCAGCACATTGACGGCGTCCACTTCGACGCGAATCCGATCAGGATTCTGAACAGCCTGACCGGCGCCACTCCAGGAGGCGCCCGTCATCGTCCAGACAGCCAGCCCGAACAGCAGCAGAGAAGGCAAAAGCTTCTTCATCAGGATTCTATTTTTCCAGAGCATGCAGGAGTTGTTCAAGTTGGCTCGGAAGCGGGGAGGTGAACCGGACGCGGATTCCAGTTATCGGGTGCATGAATGAAAGCGCGCTGGCGTGCAGAAAATGCCGATCCATCCTTCGAATCAGGTTCCGCACCCGCTCGTCCAGGATCTGGTTCAGTCTACCCCTTCCGTACATTCGGTCGCCCGCCACGGGGTGTCCGATCTCGGCGAAATGCACTCGAATCTGGTGAGTACGTCCGGTCTGCGGCAACGCCTTTACAAGCGTGAACTCCGAAAAGACTCGGATGATCTGGTAGTCGGTGACAGCCGCCCGAAGCTTGCGGCTCCTTGGCGAGATCTTCTTGCGGTCCTGTCGATCCCGACCCAGGGAAAGCTCGATCGTTCCCGATTTTTTCTCCAAGCGCCCGGACAGCAGTGCCAGGTACTCTTTTTCGACTGTGCGCCGCTTGAATTGTTGCGCCAGAGCGTCGTGCACGGCGTCCGATTTCGCCACCACCAGCGCTCCCGAAGTCTCCTTGTCCAGGCGATGCACGATTCCCGGTCGCATGGTGTCAGTGCGGCTGATCTGGCGGAAGTGGTAAGCCAGGGCATTGGCCATGGTTCCCGTCCGGTTGCCGGCGCCCGGATGCACGATCAGGCCGGCCGGCTTGTCGACGACGACCAGGTGTTCGTCTTCGTACAAGATCGAAAGGGGGATAGGTTCAGGCGCAAGGTTGGAAGGGGGCTCGGGAGGCGGAGACACGAAAACCTCGTCGTGTGCGGCTACGGCGTAACTTGGCTTCCTGGCGATGGCGTTGACCCTTACCGCGCCCGTTTCGATCCAGTGTCGAACCTTGCTTCTGCTGACCGTGATTTTGCGGGACAAATACGAGTCCAGACGCTCCCCCGCTTCCATTGGGTCTACCTGAAACCGAACTTCAAGATCCATCATGCTGGAGGACGGCGCGATTGATCGCCTTGCAGGATTGCTGCATCTTTCGTTTCAACAATTTTCAACTTTGCGCTCCGGCTCGCTTCCAATCCCCGCCAAAGAACCGCATCGGCCCTAGTGCGTCACCGCCTTTTCGCAAGCCGCGCGTAAAGGAGAATGGCCAGCGGAACCAGCAACAGACTGATGAATTGCGATGTCGAAAGCAGTTCGCCGAATACGAATCCGCGGTCGAAATCTCCCCGATAGAATTCGAGGATGAATCTCAGTACGCCGTAGCCGATCACGTACAGCAGGAATACCTGTCCGGTGAATTGCCTTCTTGAGAACGCCCACAGCAGCCCCAGAAACAGGACGAATGTTCCGACAGACTCGTAAAGCTGATAGGGATGCAGCGGCACGTGCAAAGGCACGCCGACGATACGGTGGGCGTAGTCGCTGGTAAAGGTGACCGCCCAGGGGACGTCGGTCGGTCTGCCGTAGTCGCATCCCGCAGCGAAGCAGCCAAGTCTTCCGATCGACTGACCCAGGGGGATGGCCGGCGCCGCCGCGTCCGCCATTCGCCAGAAGGGGAGATCAGGGTTTCGTCTGGCGAACAGGTAGGCGCCCAGCACAGCGCCGAGAAAGCCGCCGTAATAAACTCCCCCCGCCTGCAGGAACTCCAGACTGA
This sequence comes from uncultured Acidobacteriota bacterium, assembly GCA_964484155.1. Lineage (GTDB taxonomy): Bacteria > Acidobacteriota > UBA6911 > RPQK01 > JAPXNP01 > DATKAT01. The sequence continues at coordinate 28,606 of CAZAEY010000021.1, read as the reverse complement.
AGATTCGTCGAGGGTCGGAAAGATAGTAGTCGTAGGAGACAAAGACCAGCAGCAGCTTCGCTCCAACGATCGAGGAAATGATGACCACGAAGCCGAGATCCCACGCCCGCTTTCGGTCGACTCCGTCTCGTTCTGCCAGGCGGGCGGCAACGGAAATCGCCACCAGCAGAGCCGTTGCCAGCAGCAATCCGTAAGTGTGGAGGGGCAGCGGCCCCAGCTCGAACAGCTTCGGATACATGGTCCTCGAATCCGGTCCGACAATTGGCCGGACTTCAACGGGGAAGATACGAATCCCCGGAAATCGTTTCCTTTCAGGTTCGGAGCCGGGCGACTGCTATTCTTCCTGGTCGCCTTTCGACTGTTCGATCACCTTTTCCGCCAGATGCGCCGGCACTATGTCATAGTGGGATTTTTCCATGTGGAAGGAACCCCGTCCGCCGGTCATCGAAGTCAAGGAAGGCTGATAGTTGAGAATCTCGGCCATTGGCACTTGAGCCCGGACGACCTGCATGGAGCCTTTGACGTCCATCCCCTGTATCCGCCCTCGGCGACTGTTCAGGTCCCCCATGATGTCCCCGGCGTTTTCCTCAGGAACATAGACTTCGAGGTTCATGATCGGTTCCAGTAAAACCGCATGAGCCTGCTCCATCCCTTTTCTGAAGGCCAGGGAGCCGGCGATCTTAAAGGCCAGCTCGGAGGAATCGACGTCATGGTAGCTGCCGTCGTACAGCGTGACTTTGAAGTCAACGACCGGGAATCCCGCCAGGAAACCCCGTTCCGCCGCTTCCTGGATCCCTTTTTCGACTGCCGGAATGTACTGCCTCGGGATGGAGCCGCCAAAGATTTCATTCGCAAACTCAAAACCCTGTCCGCGCGGAAGCGGTTCCAAACGAATTTTGCAGTCCCCGAACTGCCCATGGCCGCCCGTCTGCTTCTTGTGACGGCCCTGGACATCGGCGTTTCCCGTGATCGTTTCCCGATAGGGAACCTTCGGAGGCTTCAGGATGACTTCAACACCGTACTTCTTTTTCAGCTTCGCCACCGAAACCTCAATGTGAAGCTGACCGCTTCCCGAAAGCAGAAATTCCTTGGTTTGGGGGTCTCGCGTGAATCGCAGGGAAGGGTCCTCCTCCATGATCTTGGAAACAGCGTTGCCGATCTTGTCCTCGTCCCCCCGGGATGCGGGTTCGATGGCGAAGCTGATGGCCGGCTCGGGGTATTCGATTCGTTTGACCTCAAAACGGCACGGCGGTTCCCCCAGCGTGTCCCCGCTGGTGGTGTCCTTAAGCTTGGTCAGCGCGCAGATATCGCCGGTACGCGCTTCCGCGATCGAAGCATTCGACTTTCCCTGAAGAACCTGCAGCGAGCCCAGCCGCTCATCCACTTCTGTGCGGACGTTTCGCAACGACCGATCGGATTTCAGCGAGCCTCCATAGACCTTGATCATGGAGATGCGTCCGGCGAATGGATCCGCAATTGTTTTGAAGACGTATCCCACCGCCGGCCCCTTCTTCTGAACAGTCATTTCGCCTGGCTCGCCGGATTTCAAGTCGATTGTCGCTACCGGAGCTCTTTCAAGGGGATTGGGCGTCAGCTGCACCAGGAGGTCCAGAAGCACCCGGGGGCCGAAATTGCGGAGGGCCGAAGCGCAAAAGACAGGATACAACGCTCGTTTCATGATCGCCTTCCTCAATCCTCCGACAACCTCGTCCTCTGTCAACGTCCCGTTTTCGAAGTACTTTTCCATCAGAGCGTCGTCCGTCTCGGCGATCATCTCGATCAGCGCTTCACGACGCGTCCCGGCTTCTTCCTGCATTTCGGCTGGTATTTCGGAAACGCTAGGCTGGTTGCCCGAGTCCCCTTCAAAAAGGAATGCCTTCTGCTGAATCAGGTCGACGACGCCGTTGAAATCCTTTTCCGATCCGACCGGGAGATGCACCGGAACCACTTCGCGCCCAAACGCTTCAGTGAGCGAGTCCAGCGTCCGGGAAAACGAACTGTTGTCCCGATCCAGTTTGTTGATCACAATCATTCTCGGCATGCGGAATTGTTCGGCGAATCCCCAGACCCTTTCGGTCTGGACCTCTACGCCGGCGACACCGTCGACCACAGCCAGAGCGGCTTCCGCTGCCATCATGGCTGACTTGGCATCGTTGATGAAAGCGCGATAGCCTGGCGTGTCCAGCAGATTCAATTTCACCCCATTCCACTCGCACCACGCCACGGCGGTGTTGATGGTGATTTTTCGAGCGATCTCATCCTCGTCGAAATCGGTGATCGTGGTCCCGTCGTCGACCTTGCCCAGTCGATTGACGGCGCCCGCCGAATACAACAACGCACTGACCAGAGAGGTCTTTCCCGTGTCGCCGTGTCCCACGATCGCAATGTTTCGGATGCTCTCGCTCTCGAATATCTTCATTCAGTCTCCTTTCTGGGGTATATTGAGGAAGAGTAAATGTAGCATAGGGTCAAAGCGCTTTCAATTTGAACGATTCTCTCCCGATGAGCCCCGTTTTCCGCCTTCGCAACTCTGTTTGTGATCTGGAGAAATGACCGAATGAAGCCCGGTTTTCAACAGTTCAAATGTTCCGCTCGCCGCAGGTCCTTCGGGACCGCGTTGGCGGGATTGTGGTGGGCTTTGGCCGCCATTTCGATGCCTGGGTGCGGAGGGGTGGGCGCATCCGGGGGGCCTGTGGACGGCGCAAAGGCCTTTGAGCACACCCGCGCCATCGTTGAATTCGGGCCGCGCCCTCCCGGAAGCGCGGCGCTGCGTGAGGTCAGCGGGTACATTCAGCGGGAGCTTAAATCCCTGGGCTTGGAGACGCATACCCAAGACTTTTCTCCCCTGACTCCGCTGGGTCAGATTCGCATGACCAACATCTGGGCCGAATTGCCGGGTCGCAGTGAAAGGGTGATCATTCTTGCAAGTCACTACGAGAGCAAGTATTACGAAGAATTTGAGTTTGTTGGCGCCAACGACGGAGCCTCCACTTCGGGACTTCTCCTGGAGCTGGCCCGCGTGCTCAGCTTGGAAAGCCCCGTCGACGCCTCGCTCTGGTTCGTATTCTTCGACGGCGAGGAGGCGCTGGTCGAATGGAGCGATCACGATAGCCTCTACGGCAGCCGGGCCTTCGTTCGCATGCTGCAGGGGGACAGCAGCCTGGAACGGATCGGAGCGATGATTCTGCTGGATTTGATCGGCGGCAAGGACTTGAGGATCGTGCGAGATGAGAATTCAACGGACTGGCTGAACGAGATCGTCTGGAGCACAGCCGAGCGCCTTGGATACGCCCACATCTTTCGCCGCAGAGGGTCGGTCAACGCGCTGGACGACCATATTCCATTCCTGCGAGCAGGGGTGCCGGCCATCGACATCATCGACCTTTCCTACAGATTCTGGCACACTCCGGAGGACACAATTGACAAGATCTCTCCGGAAAATCTTGCCATCGTCGGCAACGTCGTGGTCGCGAGCCTACCGGAAGTCGAGCGCCAGATGACACGGGAGTCCGGGGACTCCCGGCGCTGAGGGAGTTGGTTTCGTTCGGGCGAGGCCGTTTCAACCCATCGTTTCGTTGCCCGCTTGACCCGCGGATTCCAGCGATACATCATTCCGTTTTATGGCGCAGCTGTAAACGAGTCATCGTCCGGTGGGCCGCGAGCAACTTGCGGGCCGTATGATCCGCTCTCGCCGGACTTACAGCAAGAGATGAATCCAGCGATGGAAACTTCTGCTCGCAAAAGTCGATCGATCCTGGCCGCCGGTGTCGGCCTTCAGGGTCTCTTCTTCATTCTTCTGCTTTTCAGGGTGGAGCCCTTCTACTCGTTCTTCTATTTTATCGCCTGGTGGACGTTCATATTGCTGCTGGCCTACTGGAACCGGTCCGTCGGCGGCGATTCGAGGGTCTTCGCCGGATTTCCCGTCTTTCTCTGGGTGTTCTTTTGCTCCAACTTGATCTGGCTGGCCTTCGAAGCTTTCAACTTTCGACTGCTGAACTGGTATTACCTGAGCGTCAGCTACGAAGACTGGCTTCGCTGGCCGGGCTACTTTCTAGCCTTCGGCACAGTATTGCCGGCGATTTTCGAAACGGAGAAATTCCTGCAGCACCACAAAGTGTTTTCAGGCCTTCGGGGCCCCCCGTTCCAGGTCAACTTCGGACTCCGGGTTCGTTTGGCTGTACTGGGAATGGTTCTGGCGGCGGCGTCCCTGCTGCATCCCGATCTGTTCTTCCCGGCTGTCTGGCTCGCCTTTTGCTTCCTTCCCGAGCCTTTCCTGATGCACTGGCGAGAAGGACGCCATTCGTTTCTTGCGCAGGTCGCCTCCGGCTGTTACGAAAGGCTGGCTCGAACTCTCTTCGCGGGTCTGATCTGCGGAATCCTGTGGGAATTCTGGAACTACTGGGCGGGTTCGAAGTGGGTCTACTCGCTCCCCTATTTCGAATTCGGCAGAATTTTCGAGATGCCCATCCTCGGTTATCTGGGATTCCCCTTCTTCGCAGTCGAATGCTTTCTGCTTTACGCGCTTCTCGGGAGAATCAGGGAGCGACTGCGTTCGCAGGGGCGGGTCGCCGCCGGGGCCGGCCTGGTCTGCGCGCTGCTGTTCATGTTCTGGACGATTGCCGGAATAGATCGCTGGACGGTCGTTTCCTTCAGGGCGATCTTCCAGTAAGCGCTCCGAAGTGCGCGCGAAGAATCCGTTTCGAACAATCCTTGCAGCTCGCTTGCCGTCGCCCGGTAGCTGGAGGGGTCCAGATAGGGCTGTTAATGGCGGAGAGGGAGGGATTCGAACCCTCGGTACGGGGTAAACCGCACACGCGCTTTCCAAGCGCGCTCCTTCAGCCACTCGGACACCTCTCCGGCTGATTTCGGAGGAGGTGGGATTCGAACCCACGTGCCCGGCTCATCACCGGGCAACCCGATTTCGAGTCGGGCCCGTTATGACCACTTCGGTACTCCTCCGTATAGTCCTAAAAGAGAATAACATTACCCTGGAAGTTTCGCGGGTCCCCACTCCACGAAGGCGACTTCAGGAAACGTCCGATTCAGGTATAGTGAAGAAGCCAAATCGCATGCCAGGTTTCGGGCCCTGTGCGACATGTCCCTCGAACCATGTCAGGTCCGGAAGGAAGCAGCATTAAGAGGATCCACATGGGCGCCGCAGGATCCCCGAAACCTGACCAGAAGCTCCCGCCCGCCGGAAGCGAAGGGCGCTGGATGATCGCTCGTTGGTGATGTAGCTTCATTGAAGGTGACGGATAGAAGATGACGTATCAGGTTACGGCTCGCAAGTGGCGGCCGCAAAGTTTTGAGGAGATCATCGGCCAGCAGGTCGTGACCAGGACTCTTCAAAATGCGATCCGTTCCGAACGCATCGCGCATGCTTTCCTCTTTTCCGGAGTCAGAGGCGTGGGCAAGACTTCGACTGCGCGGATCCTGGCCAAAGCTCTCAACTGCACGCAAGGGCCGACGCCTCAGCCCTGCGGCCAATGCGATCCTTGCCGGGAAATCGCTGCCGGAAGCTCCATCGACGTGCTGGAAATCGACGCCGCCTCAAACACCGGAGTGGACCACATTCGCGAACTTCGGGAGATGGTTCGCTATGGAACCGCCAGAGACAGGTTCAAGGTATTCATCATCGACGAAGTGCACATGCTTTCAAACGCGGCGTTTAACGCCCTGTTGAAAACGCTGGAAGAACCGCCGGCACACGTGAAGTTCATTCTGGCTACAACCGAACGCCACAAGATCCCTGTCACGATCACCTCCAGGTGCCAGCAGTATGAATTCCGGCCGATCCCATTCTCTCAGATTCTGGAGCGGTTGCGCGGGATTACGGAACACGAAGGGATCCAGGCCGGAGAATACGGGCTGCGCACCATCGCAGCGAGCGCCCAGGGGAGCATGCGCGACGCCGAATCGGCTTTGGACCGGATCGTAGCCTTCTGCGGGAATCAGATAGACGACGACGACGCGCGCACCTTGCTCGGAGCAGTCGACGGGAAACTGATATCCGACCTCCTGGACTCAGTTTCAGAGAAAGACTCGCCGGCGCTCATCCGGCAGATCCAGGAGATCAACCGCAGCGGAATTCCGGCCCAGAACTTCTGTCGCCGGATGATCGAATATATCCGAACGATCATGGTCTGCAGAGTGGCCGGTTGGGATGAAAGCCTCCTGCAGACGCCGGACTCCGAAAGGGAAGACCTGGAAAGACATGCGGAGCGTTTTTCAGAGCTCGATCTCATTCGATTCTACGACCAGCTGACGCGGACAGAGGGCGAGCTGAAATGGCACGCACTGCCTTTCGTGCACTTGGAGATGACTCTGCTGAAACTGGTCGAGCTGGCGCGTTTGCCCAGGCTGGAGCAGGTGATCGAACAGTTGCAGAGCGGTCAGGAAGCGCCTGGTTTGTCGCCCCTGCCGGAGCCTCCAGCAAGCCCCTCGCCGCCGAAGATCAGCAAGCCGTCGGGCAAGAATCCGGCTCAGCCGGAAATCGCCGTCGAGAGCCGACCCGAGCCGACGGACGCCGCGCCCCCCAATCCGCCCGAGGCGCAGAAAGACGCAGACATCGAAGAAGCCGATCCAGTCGAATTGCTGCTGAATCATCTGCATGAGGAAATGGTGCCGCTGAAGGAGCAGTTGCGGTGGGCGAGAATCGTGTGGAACGAAGCCGCCAAGATCTCGCTGACGTTTCCGCACGAATTCAGCTGGCAAGCGAAAGCCCTGCAGGATCCGGAAAGACTCGAAAAGCTGGCCCGCGCTTGCGCCCACATCAGCGGCGTGCGGCCCAGTATCGAAATCAGCGTGGAGGAGCCCGATCAGACCTCCGAGGCCAGGGAAGACCCCTTGAAGAATCCGAAGGTGCAAAAGTTCGTACAAGAGTGGAACGGTAAAGTCAGCGTCGAATGGGAGGATCAGAGTTCATGAAAATGAAGCAGCTGCAACAAATGATGGAACAGGCCCAGGCCATGCAGAAGCAGATGGAGGAGCAGATGGGCCAGTTGACCGTTGAGGGCAGCAGCGGCGGGGGAATGGTGAAGGCGACTATGGACGGGCACAAGAATCTGCAGACGCTGCAGATCAACCCCGAAGCCGTCGATCCCGACGATGTCGAAATGCTGCAGGATCTCGTGCTGGCGGCAGTCAACGAAGCCGCGCGCAAGGTGGACGAGACCGTAGGAGAGCAACTCGGCTCTTTGACCGGCGGCCTGAAGGGCCGACTCTGAAAAGGCGGGGTTGAAAGGGTGAACGAAGACAAGGACCCGGTTCAGGGGCTGATTGACGAATTGAAGAGGCTTCCCGGAATCGGTCCGAAATCCGCCCAGCGGCTTGCGTTTCACCTCCTGAAGAAGCCGCGCGACGAGTGCCGGCGCCTTTCCGCGGCCATCGAGCGCCTCTCGACCGGCCTTCAACTTTGCTCCGCCTGCAACAACATCACTGACAGCGACCCCTGCCGGATCTGCCGAGACGCCTCCAGAGACGGCTCGACTGTTTGCGTAGTGGAAGAGCCTTTCAATATCCTGTCTATTGAACGCAGCGGAGGCTTCCGGGGCGTCTACCATGTCCTGCACGGCGTGATCTCCCCCATCAACGGAATCGGTCCGGAGGAATTGAAGATTGGAAATCTGATGACGCGGCTGAATGAAGGGAGGGTCAAGGAAGTCATCGTTGCCACAAATCCAACCGTGGAAGGCGAGGCCACAGCACTGTATCTCTCAAAACTCATCAAGCCGCTGGAAGTAAAGATTTCCAGAATCGCCCTGGGCGTCCCGATGGGCTCCGATATCGAATACGCCGACAGCGTGACCCTCTCCCGAGCGCTGGCGGGAAGGCAGAGCCTCTAGATTCGTGCTGCGTGCTGCACGTAGCACGCGCAACAAAAACTGGTAGCCCCAACGGGATTCGAACCCGTGTTACCGGCGTGAGAGGCCGGCGTCCTAGTCCACTAGACGATGGGGCCACGATGGGAGCGCATTGCCTGATCGCGTCAGAAGAATTGTACATTTTTTCAAGCGCTCCACCCTCTTGTCAACCGAAGCTCCATCCAACAGAATGCGTATCAGCGAAAGGGTATAAGTCGGCGAACCGGCCGGAATCGGTGCGGAACGGGTTGTTTGGCGCGGTCCCCGGCCGCATCGATCTGAGAGGGCCGGATCCCTGGCGAAAATGAGCCTGGACTGAAGGAGGCGACCCCAACTTGACAGGCACGATGAGTGCGATGGTCTTTCGGGCTGCAAGGCTCCCTTTGGCCGAGGAACAGGTAGTGATTCCTCGGCCCGGTGCGGGAGAGGTCCTGATTCGCGTCGAGGCATGCGCGGTCTGTCGGACCGATCTGCACATTGTGGACGGGGATCTCAAGGATGCGAAAATTCCCCTGATTCCCGGTCATGAGATCGTCGGAAAGGTGGTGGCTGCGGGAGCGAACGCGCGTCGTTTTCGGCCAGGGGATCGAATCGGCGTCCCTTGGTTGGGGTGGACCTGCGGTGAATGCGCCTACTGTCGTGAAGGGCGGGAGAATCTGTGCGATCGAGCCCAGTTTACCGGCTATCACCGAGACGGCGGATTTGCCGAATATGCGGTCGCCGACGAACGCTATGCGATTCGGATTCCCGCAAGCTATGAACCCGTCGACGCGGCGCCGTTTCTCTGCGCCGGATTGATCGGGTATCGGACTTATCGGATGGCCGGCGCCGAGGTGCGTCGCGTCGGCCTGTATGGATTCGGAGCGGCTGCGCACCTTGTCGCCCAGATTGCTCTGCATGAAGGAAGGGAAGTCTACGCATTCACCCGCCCGGGAGATGAAGATGGACAGCGGTTCGCCCTCGCCGTCGGCGCAACGTGGGCCGGAAGCTCGGACCAGTCCCCCCCTGCGCCGCTGGATGCCGCTTTGATTTTCGCGCCGGTGGGCGCTCTCGTGCCTCAGGCCCTCCGTCAGGTCCGGAAAGGCGGAACGGTCGTCTGCGGCGGAATCCACATGAGCGAAATTCCTGCTTTTCCCTATGAGATTTTGTGGGGGGAGAGGATCGTGCGCTCGGTTGCGAATCTGACCCGCCGGGACGGACAGGAGTTCTTCGCAGCCGCAGCCAAGGCAGGAGTGCGGGCCAACGTGGGCACCTACCCTCTGAGCAAGGCCAACAAGGCCTTAGCCGACTTGCGCGATGGGCGCCTCACCGGGGCGGCGGTGCTGATTCCTGAAGCGTGAAGCGCGGGCCGTTCGAAAAGAGTTCAAAAGTTCCGAGTTTCAGGAATAACGGCAACGCGTCCTGGTGGATCCGGATTATGCTCCGGATTTCGATATCAGGCCTTGCGCCGCGGCCAGCTCCGCGTTGAGGATCGACCCCCCTGCCGCTCCTCGAATCGTGTTATGGGAGAGGACGACCATCTTCAGGTGCAGGTGGGGATCGGGCCGGATCCTGCCGACCACAGTGGTCATCCCGTTACCCTCCATTCGGTCCAGTTGCGGCTGAGGGCGATTCGATTCGTCACGAACGAGAATGACCGGATCGGGACACGACGGGAGGGCCCGGACTTCGGCGGGCGCCTGAAACGCTTTCAATGCTTCCGCGGCCTGACCGGCGTCCGCCGGCCGCATGAGCTCGACGCTCATGCAGACCAGGTGCCCGTCCCGGACCGCCACCCGATTGCAGTGCGCTGAAATGGTGAAAGGCGCCGGCTCGACGGCATCGCCCTGCATTTCACCCGTAATCTTGAGCGGCTCCGACTCCAGTTTTTCCTCTTCATTCGAGATAAACGGGATGACGTTGTCCTGGATGTCGAGCGAAGGGACGCCCGGGTACCCTGCGCCCGAAAGAGCCTGCAAAGAGACCAGGAACGCCTTCTTAACGCCGAACTCGCTTTGCAGCGCGCTCAGTACGATAGAGACCCCCGTGCTCGTGCAGTTGGAATTTGTGACGATGAAGCCCTTCCACCGGCGGCGGCGACGCTGCGCCTCGATCAGCTTCAAATGAAGGTGGTTGATTTCCGGCAGCAGGATCGGCACATCCGGCTCCATCCGAAAGGCGCCGGCGTTTGAAAAAACCGCCCGCCCCGCTTTTGCGAACTGCGGCTCGATCTCCTGCGCGACCGAAGACGGCAGCGCGGAGAACACCACGGGGGTGGAAACCGCGTCCGGGGACGTGGGTAGAACGGAAAGCGACGAAGCCGCTTCGGGGATCCCCTCGGGAAGCACCCAATCGCAGGTTTCTCTGTAGAGCTTCCCGATCCTTCTCTCGGAGCCGGTCAGGGCCGCCAGTTCAAACCACGGATGGCGCTCCAGCAATTGAACGAATCGCTGCCCGACGCTGCCGGTAGCGCCGAGAACCGCAACTGGAATCTTTTCTACCGCCACTTTCCGCACTCCTTTTACTCAATCAATGAATGGATCGCCCGAACGGCGCGCTCCATTTCGGCGGCCTTCACCATCAGACTGATCGCCACCTCCGACGAGCCTTGGGCGATTGCGATGACGTTGACGTTTTCCTTTCCCAGCGCGCTGAAAATCTGTCCCGCCACGCCCGGCGTGTGCTGCATGCCGACTCCTACGACCGTCACGATGACGGCTTCTTCGGAAGCCCAGATCCGGTCGATGTCCCGATTCTGAATTTCGATGACGAAGGCCCTTTGCAAGGCCTCGACCACGCGATCGGCGGACTCCGCCGGGACGGCCAGGCAGATGCTCTGTTCCGAAGAGGCCTGACTGATTAAAATGACGCTGGTCCCGGTGGAAGCCACAGCTCCAAAAGTTCTGGCCGCGACGCCGGGAACCCCCAGCATCCCCCGCCCTTCCACCGTCACCAGCTTTTGTCCGCGAATTGCGGTGACCGCCTGTATTGTCTTTCGGTCGTCGCTCTGGCGGCGGGCCGTCAGTTCCGTCCCAGGGTGATCAGGATTAAAGGTGTTGAGAACTTTGAGTCGAATTCCAGCCTCGATCACCGGGCGAATCGTTTTCGGGTGCAGAACCCTGGCGCCGAAATAGGCCAACTCCCCCACTTCGCGATAGGAAAGAAGCGGAATCGTTCGTGCGTCTGAAACGATGCGGGGATCCGCCGTCATCACGCCGTCCACATCGGTCCAGATCCAGACCTCGGCCGCCTGCAGCGCGACGGCGAGAATGGCAGCCGAAAAGTCGCTGCCGCCCCTGCCCAGCGTGGTGGCCACTCCCTCGGCGGTGGCGCCCAGGAATCCGGTGACGACCGGCACTTCGCCTTGCTTCAAGTGCGGAAGCACTCTTTCCTGCGTTCGCTGCCCCGTCTCCAGCATGTTCGGGTGAGCAGACTGAAACTGATCGTCTGTGAGGATCAACTCCGTTGCCTCCAGAGCTGCGCTTGGAAGGCCTCGGTCCTTCAGGATGGCGGAAAAGAGGCGCACGCTGAAGCGCTCGCCCAGTGAGGCCACGGCGTCGAGCGCCCGCGGAGTCGCCTCGCCCAGCACCTGAATGGCTCTCAACAGGTCTTCAAATGCGCCGACCAGCGCGTCAAATTCCGCAATGAGGGCCGCCTTGCGAGCCTGGTCGGGGACCATCCGATCGGCTAGTACGACGTGCCTCTCGCGCAGTTGCGGCGGCGCCGCCTTCAGAATCGGTTTCACTCCGGCCGCCGCTCGAAAAGCGCTGTCCAGCAGAAGATTCGTCACCCCGGAAGCCGCCGACACGACCACCACGACGTCCCGCCATTCCCGCTTGGCCGAGTCAACGACTCGCCAGGCGTTCTCCAACGCCTCAGGGCTCCCCACCGAGGTCCCCCCGAACTTCATTACCAGCAGTGACTCTTTCATCGCACCGTGTCCCTTAGTCAGTCCAAAATCAAGTTTCAAAGTATACAGCGGACGGACGGCGGGAGAGGCGGCAGATCTGGTGGAGCCAGTCGGGGGGACCAACCGACATCTACCCTGAGAAGCCAGTTGTCAGCGGCCGGCCCTCCATCGGTCCACAAGCGCTTCAAGCTCCTCTCCGACGCGTCGCCGCTCGGTTTCGACCGAATCGCCGGCGTGAGCTGTGACATCGCCCTCGTCATCACTGACGAGGCTCCGCAGAGCCCGGTCAGTCATGACCGGGGCTCCGCGACATCAATAGCCAAAAGCCGCGACTCCAGCCGCCAAAGCGACGCAGCCCGCCTCCGACGCGTCGCCGCTCGGTTTCGACCGAATCGCCGGCGTGAGCTGTGACATCGCCCTCGTCATCACTGACGAGGCTCCGCAGAGCCCGGTCAGTCATGACCGGGGCTCGGCGACTTCAATAGCCAAAAACCGGCCGGCCGGAGGCAAGGGAGACCGATTCGCTCCGCATCCCGGCTCGGCCTGTTGACATCGCCTCGCGTTTCAGCTAGTCTTACCGATGATTATGGAATGGTCGGCGCGGGCGTGGAGCCCGATCGTAAACGTAAGCCTCATTATTGTCGCCCTCATTGAAGGGCGGACGGGGGCTCGCGTGCGTTCGATCGCATAGCCGTCCATATCCCACAAGGATTCAATGAGCCCCCAAAGTTTTGGGGGCTTTTTTTTTGGAATGCGATCGGAATCCTTGGCAGCGTCGAGATGGTCGCACGGGAATGGTTAAATGCACTCGCAACGAGGAGTCGATTCATGAAGTTAACCGGCGGTGAAATTCTCTGGGAATGTCTCATTCGGGAAAACGTTGAACTGGTCTGGGGGTATCCGGGCGGCGCCATTCTCCCCGCCTACGACGCCATGACCAAGTATCCGCAGATCAAACACATCCTGGTCAAGCACGAGCAGGGGGCCACGCATATGGCCGACGGATTCGCCCGCGCCACCGGAAAGGTCGGGGTTGCCATGGCCACCAGCGGACCAGGCGCTACCAATCTGGTCACCGGGATCGCGACGGCCATGATGGACAGTTCTCCCATCGTTTGCATTACGGGGCAGGTGCCAAGCTCAGTGATCGGATCCGATGCCTTTCAGGAAACCGACATTACCGGGATCACGCTCCCCATCACCAAGCACAATTATCTGGTTACGGACATCGAAGAGCTGGCCCACGTCATCAAAGAGGCGTTCTACATCGCCAGATCGGGACGGCCAGGTCCCGTGCTGATCGACATCGCCAAAGACGTCCAGGTCGCCTCCACCGAATTCGTTTATCCGGAGGAGCCGATCAAGCTCCCGAACGAGCGCTACAGGCCTTCGATCCAGAACGACGAGATCGAGCGCGCACTCGAACTGATTCGCGAATCGAAGCGGCCACTTATTCTGGCCGGGCAGGGCGTCTCGTTGTCGGGCGCCGAGCGGCAGCTCCAGGAGTTCGCCGAGCAGGCCGACGTCCCGATCGCTCTGACCCTGTTGGGCAAAGGGTGCGTCTCGGAAAGGCATCCGCTCTGTCTGGGCATGATGGGCATGCACGGCGAGGCGTTCGTCAACAACGCCATCCAGGAGGCCGACCTCCTGTTGGCTTTCGGCATGAGGTTCGACGATCGGGTCACAGGAGATTTGAAGACCTACGCTCAGAATGCCAGAAAGATCCATGTCGACATCGATCCCTCTGAAATCAACAAGAACGTCCGCGTGGACGTCGGAATCGTGGCGAATCTGCGCGACGCCCTGGACATTCTGATTCCTCGCCTCGAGCGCGCCGATCACCGTCCCTGGCGCGATCAGATTCGCGGCTGGCAGGACGACACCTTGAAACGCGACATCAATAGAAATCCAAACGGAAAGCTGTTTGCGGCCCACGTGATCCGGGATCTCTGGGAATACACCGGAGGAGACGCCATTACGGTCACCGACGTGGGGCAGCATCAGATGCTGGAGGCGCAGTATTATCCGCACGTCCGGCCTCGCACGCTGATCACCAGCGGAGGCCTCGGGACGATGGGCTTCGGGGTTCCGGCCGCCATCGGCGTCAAGATGGGTCGTCCCGATGAAGAGGTCTGGGCGATCGTCGGCGACGGGGGATTTCAAATGACGATGGCGGAACTGGCGACGGCAGTTGAAAACAAGGTCAACGTCAACATCGCCATCATCAACAACAACTTTCTGGGAATGGTCCGCCAGTGGCAGGAATTCTTCTACGAAGAGCGTTACAACGCGACGCCCATGTTCAATCCGGACTTTTGCAAGCTCGCCGACGCTTTCAGCATTCCCAACATGAAGGTCACCGAGAGGAGTCAGATGCAGGAGTCCGTGGAGTTCGCCCACAAGCAGACAGACGGGCCGGTCCTGATCGAGTACGTTGTGGAAAAGCACGACATCGTTTATCCGATGGTGCCGGCTGGCGCTTCGTTAAACAGCATGATTCGCCGCCCCCATATCGAGAAGCTTCCGACAACCGAGGAGGTGCAGTCGTGAACAGATACACGCTCAGCGCCCTGGTCGAAAACAAGCCCGGAGTCCTCAATCGCGTAGCCAGTCTATTTCGAAGACGCAATTTCAACATCGACAGCCTGACGGTCGGCCGCACCGAAAACGACGAGTTCTCGCGCATGACGATTCTGATGGAAGGGACAGAGCTGGAGGCCAAGAAGGTCGAGAAGGCCCTCTACAAGCTTCCCAATGTCGTTATGGTGGAGCAGCTGACCGGCAAGCCGGCCGTCTCCCGCGACCTGGCCCTGATAAAGGTGGCCGTGAACGGAACGAATCGTCCGGAAGTGATGCAGCTGTGCGACATTTTTCGGGCGCGCGTCGTAGATGTTTCCGCCGAATCGGTGATTGTGGAGATCACGGGCGAAGAGGACAAAATCGAGCGATTCACCGATCTGCTGCGCCCTATCGGCATTGTGGAAATGGTTCGGACCGGCATCGTCTGCATGGGACGCGGAGAGCACCGCATGGCAGCCATCGACTACCGTTCCAGACCGGCTGCCAAATCTCGGAAAACGGTGATTTAGGAAAACAGTTCCGGGTTCATGGTTTATTCGCCCAAGTATCGGATCTTTTGTTGGAACGTAAAAGGGATTGTCGCCTATGCATCCCACAGGACGCGGCAGCGCGATTTTCGGAGCGACGCGCCCGCTTCGGGCGGGTTGATTGCAGCGTCAACCGCCCGTCTTAACCTACGAAACGCTCGGCAAACGCCTTCTCTCGAGCGGGTCCTGTCGCTCAGACTTCGGGCAGAATCGTGCCGGTGCACTTCCGAATGGAGCAGCGCCGTAGAAAGGTAATGGCAGAACTGGTCGGATTCGCCGAAACCAGTCACTTGGAACGCGATGTTGCACCGCCCCGGTCATTACTGACCGGGCTCCGTTCTGCCTGAAACTACAATTCCGCTCCCGGCGTCCCGTTCAGATCCCATGCGCCGGCCCCTTCTCGAAGGGAACGCGATGTTGCGCCGCCCCGGTCATTACTGACCGGGCTCCGTTTTGCCTGAAACTAAAAGCCCTCTCCCGCCAGCCCGTTCAGATCCCATACGACGGCGCCTTCTCGAAGGGTCAGTTCGCACTCCAGCTTCAGGGCGCCTTTCATCCGAATGTTTTCAACGTCGAGGAATCCAAAGTCGCCTTCGCGCAGACGAAGGACGGCGATGTCGGCGACGGCGCCAACCGACAAGTGTCCCAGGTCGGGTCTCTGAATCAGGCGCGCGGGATTCCATGTCGACCGTGCGACGGCTTCCTGCACCGGCATCCCCTGATTGAGGAATTTCGAAACGACGTTCAGCATGTCCTTCATCCCGGCGTTCATGCTGTTTGCGTGAAGGTCCGTGCTGATGGAGTCCGGCCAGAACCGCTGCTCCATGGCGGGGATCATCTGGCGAAAGACGAAGCTCCCGCCCCCGTGGCCGACATCGAAGGCGACCCCTCGCTGTTGCGCTTCAAAAGCGAATGAGAGAACTTTTCCGTCCGGCCCCAAGATCGTTTCGCGCTCAGGGATCTCGGCAAACGTATGAGTAAAAATGTCGCCCGGTCGTAAACGCTCCAGAAAGAGCTCCTGCAGGGAGAGCGGAGGGATATGGCGTCCGAAATCGACCATGACGGGCAGATCCGCCAGTCTGCCTGCTTCAACAGCGCGCTGAACCGGGTCCCATTCCGGCCCGCGATAGTGCGCCACTTTGATGCCGACGATCAGCCCTGGAAACTGGCGAGCCATCATGGCCGTCAGCTTGGAATCCATGTCATTGAGGTCTTGCTCCGTCGGATCGCCTTTCATTCCGGCCCCGACGATGTTGAGCATCGCCAGGACACGCGTCCGCGAGCGGTCGATGACGTTCTCCTTGAAGCGCCTGAAGTTACGCCAGCCGGAGCCGCCGGTATCGACGGCGGTGGTAACGCCGCTGCGCAACGTAAATCCGTCCGGAGGCAGGGCTAGAAAGCCGTCGCTGTAATCCGAATGGGGTTCGGTGCCGTAAAAGGCGTGGACGTGAATGTCGATCAGTCCGGGAGCGACGATCAAGCCGGTCGCATCGATGACTTGGCGGGCCTCCTCCGTCTGAATATTTCGTGAGACCTGTGCGATCCTTCCGTCCCGGACCGCGACGTCCATTTCTCCGTCAATCTCATTCCTCGGATCGACCAAATGACCGTTTCGGATCAGGAGGTCATATGCATGTTGAGCGGACAAGCTTTTCTCCAGTGGCAAGGTGAATATTGCCACACACGAAATGAAGAAGAGTATGCGCGACAGTCTCCACGGCTTCATCGTCCTGACTCCCGGGTCCGTGAAACGATCCGACAACCCTCTTCTACCATGGCATCGCAAGCGGAACAACAGCGAGTCGCTGGAAGCTGCTCAAGGTCCAAGCACTCAGCACCGAGCACTCTGCACCAAGCACCAAAAGTCCCTCACCTTCTTCCCTGCAGGACTCCGTTCCATGGCGGGATCACGATCGTGATTTCTCCGTAGATTTTCGATTGGCAGGCAAGGCGGACCGCCGGGTGCGGATCTCCTTCGAATTCGTCGTGGTGATACCCGAAGTGCTTCAGGCGTTTTCTCTCGAAATCAGTGATTTCGGACAGATTTCTTCGGCCGCCCAGCACTCCGACCCAGCAGAAGCCGCAGGCGCCGTTGCGGCACTGAATGGGAACGGGCCCCTCCACTCGCCGCCGATCGATGCCCTGATAGTCACTTTCGTCGTTCGCTGCTGCCATGGCGATGTCTTGGCCCTGGATGGCTTCGAAACGTCCTTTGTCTCTGTTCTCATCCCAGACGATCCGATAGCGTCGATCCACGGTCCGCAAGAAATCGAAAAAGCTCTTTTTCCGAGGACGTTCGCGTCGCCGAATGACCTCTTCTGGTGAGAGCGGCCTGGCAGGTTTTCCGCCGGTTGCGCCTTCGCCTCGAAAGGCCTGCAGACCGATTTGCCGGAGAACCATCAGGGCAACGGCTGCGATGCCCAGCGCCAGCGACACTTCTACGCCCTGTCGATCGGCCACCTCCTTGCCCAGGTTTCGAATATGGTTTTCCAACGAAAGACTCTCCGGTTGGGACGCTCCATCGCAGGTCTGGACGACCGCATTCCGTATCTCCTGCCAGAACCGGCTTCCGTAGAGGAATTCCACCGATCGATCCAGCCCCTTCTGCAGTTCATATTCGCCGTAGAGGAGGAGTTCTTGAGCGATCTGCAGGGGGTCTTCCGATTTTCGCAGCGAATCGGTCAGCTTCAGGGGCCAGAACGAGAACCAGATCCTGACTGCATCTCGGTCGACGGGGTGAATCGAATCGCGGAGCCGATCGAGCGCCTTGTTCCAGGCGTCCTCGTCATGATTTTGAAGAAACGCTTCCAGTGGAGTTGGTTCCATCGTCCGGCACGTCTCCAGTCGCTTGATTTGAATTGAATCGCCGCGGCCTGGGCACAGGCCCGGCGCCGATCGAAATTCCAAAGGAAGTTGGCATCGCCCGTCATTGGACGGAGGCTGGCCGGCGCGAGCTCAGCCTCCGTTTCAAAGCTGTCACTGTCGGGCGCGCATCAGAAAATACAGCAGCGTCATCAGCGTCGATACGACCGCCGCCACGTAGGTCAGGGCTGCTGCGTTCAGGACCTTGTCGATCCCCACCTTTTCCCTCTGGCTGATAATGCCGTGCTGAAGCACCAGCGCCTTGGCTCGGCTCGACGCGTTGAATTCGACCGGCAGCGTCACCAGTTGGAAAAGCAAGACCGCCGAGAACAGAAGGGCGCCGAGTAGGATGACTCCCGAAGCCTGCAGAATCAACCCGAGGAACATCACCATGTAGCCAAGGCTCGATCCGATGCTGGCGGTCGGCACCAACATCGAACGCAGCCAAAGAGGAAAGTACTTTTCCTTATGCTGGATGGCGTGGCCGGCTTCATGCGCGGCGATTCCCACGGCGGCGACCGAGTCGGAATTGTAAACGCCATCGGAAAGCGCCAGCGTCTTCGTGATCGGATTGTAGTGATCCGAGAGAAAGCCTTGGGAGAGCACCACCTTCACATCATCGATTCCGGCCGATCGCAGAAGTTCCTCGGCCGCCTGAGCGCCGGTAATGCCGCGCGCCGAGCGGACCTGCGAGTATTTGTTAAAATTCGACTTGACCCGCCAGCTCGCCCAGAGGGAAAGCAGAAACACGGGCATCAGCATGATCAGATATAAAGGATCCAGAACCATTTTGCGTTCGCTCCTTTCGGAAACCCTGATAATAACGAGTCCGTTCCAGGCGCGAGCGTAGGAGCCGGCTTGGAATGGAAGTCCAAAGACGGGAATCGTCGGGCCTTCCGGCCTACGGCGTCGCCGTCCGCTCTCTATTTCTCAAATGACATCGTATGCAATGCGTTTATAAGATCCTTTCGGACTCGTGACAACTTTCATTGTACCTTTTCTGGACCCCGGATTCCCGATTCGGCGCAACCGATGGGACCGTGCAGCCCAGCGCCGCCTTAACAGCCGATCAACGTGTCGGGCCGGCTTCCGGAGAGCGCAAATCTGATCAATCGCGGCAACATGAATGTCGCTCAGACCTTGCTCGGCGTCGGGTAAAGGCTGTCGCTTCGAATGGGATGGCCAAAAGGCGGATTTGGCTTCAAGCGCCAAGATTTCCCGCTCGAGATTGCGGGAGGGCGAAGCGCAGAATTTCTGCTGTAATCGCCGTCACCTGCCGGGCCACAAGTTAGGTGCTAGGCTAACACTCCTTAGGGCGTGAAGGAGGCCCCGTCCTCGCATGAAGGATGCAAATGCCCGTCGAATCAGCTCGCGACGGCGCCGCTTCTCAGGCCCCGGCAGAAACTCAAAGGCCCCGTAGCGTTCGCGGCGCGAAAGGTCCGGTGGTGACTGACTCGATGGAGGGGCTGTGGATTCCTGGAGAGAAGCTGAGTTCGACTCAAAAGAGCGAAGGAGCGGACAAGACCGCCGGTTGGCCGCGCTCCATCCTTTGACCCCCCACGCTTTACGCTGGAAGCGGCGAGGGCGCATCCGCCGCAAGGACGACGAGGGCGTACATCTTTATCTTGACCGATATCCGGCTCAAATCGTCGTGATGCTGGTCGTTCTCCTCTTACTCTCGCTCACCGACGCCTACATTACCTTGTACCTGCTGGGTCGGGGAGGGCGGGAGCTCAATCCGGTAATGGATTTGCTTTTGCAGCAGGGGGCCGGAACCTTCCTAATTGTGAAATATCTGCTGACTGGCGTCGGGGCACTGTGGCTGGTCGTTCACCGGAACTACCGCTTCATGGGAGGGAGAATCACCGGAAAGCACCTACTGGGACTCATGATTTTTCTGTACAGCCTTCTGATGTACTGGGAAGCGTATCTCGTTTCAAAAGTGAGCTGAATTTCGCGCCGCCGTTCGCCTCTGCCCCATATGACTTCGTTGTTTGCGCCGCTGGTTATATAATTGGATCAGTGAACGCACATATCCACAGGAGGCTGAGCTAATCTCACAGGTCAGCGGAAACACCCGTGGGATCAAGCCCGTCCTGCTGAAGGCGTTGGAACGAACCTACCGTCGCAGGGTGCCGCCTAAGCAGGTGGTGTCGGTTGAGTTGGCGCGGCATTTGACCGAGGTTTCCGCTCAGATGGGACGGCAGGTCGGAGTTTTGCTGACCCGTGACGGCTCGGTTCGAAACGTCATCGTCGGCGATCCGCATCAGCTCGAGATTCCTGAAATCGGAAGGTTGCGGGGAGGTCCGGGACGATTTCGAGGTCTACGTCTGGTGCATACCCATTTGAACCAGGAGCCTTTGAGCCGGGACGATTTAAACGATCTGGCCCTCCTTCGACTGGACTTGGTGGCGATGGTCGGTGTGAATGAAAAAGGGCTCCCGGGGCGGGTGGAAGTGGCCCACGTACTGCCCAGCGACGATCCGTCCAATGATCCGTTCCGACGCATCGAGGCATCGGAGCTTGCGCAGCTTCATTTCGACTTTGACGCTTCGATTCGGGCTCTGGAGCGCGAGTTTACGCGGCTGGCTTCGAACTCCAGAAAACAGGGGTTTCAGGAGCGGGTCATGGCGGTGGGAATCACCGATGACGATCGGTTTCAGGAACTCCTCGAGCTGGCCGGTTCGGCTGGACTGGACGTCGCTTTCAGTCTGCAGCAGCGCAGGTCCCGGCCGCATCCCAAGACGGTTGTGGGGAAGGGGAAGCTGGGCGAGATCGTGCTGGAAGGGATGCGGCGGCAAGTGGGAATCGCCATCTTTGACGTTGACTTGAAACCGGCCCAGGCCCGCGCTTTTGAAGACGCCACAGGTTTGCGGGCGGTGGATCGAACTCAGCTGATTATGGACATTTTTGCGCAGCGGGCCCGCAGTCGAGACGGAAAGATCCAGGTGGAGCTGGCGCAGTTGCGCTATTCGCTGCCGCGGTTGACGGAAAAGGACGCCGGGCTGTCCCGGCTCAGCGGCGGAATCGGAGGGCGGGGACCGGGCGAAACAGTGATGGAAATCGGTCGCCGCCGGGTGCGCGATCGCATTCGAAAACTGGAATCCGAGGTTTCCAAGCTGGCCCGTCAAAGGGACTTGCGCAGAAGGCGGCGACGAAAGTTCGCAACTCCAGTGGTATCCATTATCGGATATACCAATGTGGGAAAAACCACCCTTCTGAACGCATTGACCGAAAGCTCTGTCCGGGCTGCCGACCAGCTGTTCGTCACGCTCGACCCGACCAGTCGTCGCCTCCGCTTTCCTGAGGAAGGGGAAGTGATCATCACTGATACGGTTGGCTTCCTGAAAGACCTTCCCGCCGATCTGATGGCCGCCTTTCGAGCGACATTGGAAGAACTGGAAGACGCCGACGTTTTGCTTCATGTCGTGGATGTTTCGGACCCCGCGTTCGAGTCCAGATTGGCGGCTGTGCAAGACATTTTGAAGGACCTGGATCTATTCGAAACTCCAACTGTCCTGGTGCTGAACAAAGCGGACCGAATGGATCCGCAACAGGTGGAAAATCTGGCTCGCCGTTTTCGGGGGATCCCGGTCAGCGCGGCCAGAAAGGAAGGATTGGAACAGCTGATCCTGAACGCGGAAGTCTTGCTCCAACAATCAGTCCGCAGAGTGAGTTGATGAGATCAGCGCTGAACTTGAATGCGTGGCGATTCTACCGTTACACCGATCGGCAGTTTCCCCCTTATCGCCATCGGCTCGGGAAAACCCCCCACCCGATGCGTCATCGGTCGGGACACATGTACGGCCTCCCGGAGTTGGAGCCGCCCCCATTTTCCAAAACGGGATGGAAGGATTCAGAGAGCTATCTGTACGGCATCGACCTGTTCAACTTCCGATATTTTTGGGAAGCGCATGAAGCCTGGGAAGGGCTCTGGACCCAAGAGCGGGAGTCAAAGCTCAATCATGAGTTTCTGCGCGGACTGATCCAGACGTCCGCAGCGATGCTGAAGCGGGAGCAGCAAGCTTGGCGCGGAGCCGCGACGCTTCTCGATGCGGGTACGAAGAGACTGCGATGGGTCGCAAGCGATCACCCGCAACATGGCGGCATCCCTCTGCTGGAATGGACTGGGAGGCTTTGCGAGTCGTTTAGCGGAATCCCGCAGGACTGGCGTATCCGGTTGATCGGACTGGAAGCCGCTCGCGTCCAGCAGGACGGCTCGCCTGAACCCCGCCCGAAGTCCGGGCCTGACAGGGCGCCGGCTTCCAGCCGGCGATTTGTGAAATGACCGGCAGGGATGCCGGTCCTACCGGCGCTGCCGGTGCGAAAGAAATCAGGTCACGAGCGCTGGCGATTTCGAGACGAAATCCACTTGTAAGCCAGAAATCCAGCCAGCACAGCGCCGGTGATCGGTACGATATGACTCCGCCGAATTACGGCGATGGTGTCTTTTGCCACGTACTCCGAAGGCCGGAAACGAAGATAATCGGCGGTTTCCTCCAGTCGCCGCGCCAGCGTCTGAGCTTCATCGGGCCGCTCCAGACGGCCTCCCAGGCGGCGAACGCTGTGGGCCAGCCGGTCGATCCTGCGGGCGGCCCGGGTCTGCACGGACTGGGTTTGATTCATCAGGCGGGTCGCGGCAGGCCTCAACTTTCTGCGCGTTTCGCCTTCGACGACATGTCCGGCGCTCCGCGTCGCAAATTGAGCCGCTCCAACGGCGGCGCTTGCCGCACCGCGGGCCACCGATTCCACGACCGAACTCCTGCGATCGTCTTTGCTCCGTTCACGATTTTCCTTTGATTTTTTGTCATTCATCTTTTTGAGCTCCCTGACGGGTGGTTCTGAGGGCGTTTCATGTGAGTCTCCGAATGTTCGAAGCCCTATATCTAAATATAAGACAGCGAGAGACTTCAGGCAACCGCGCCGGCTCGTCCCCGGTCCGTCAGGGTCCAGTCCTGCTAAACTGTCTTGCCGACGGCTGCTAAAGATCGACAGCGCGGAACCGATGAACGCTTGAGATCGACCATTCAGGAACATCAACGGCGAATCCGAGAGAGTCCTTCAACGGGAAATGCAGCGGTCGGGGAAACGAGGTGAGGATGGACTTCGGCAGGCTGAAGGATGCGATTCAAGGCCAGGTCTTCGATGACGAGGAAACGCGGGACGAGTTGGCGTTTGATTTCGGGAGGCTCGCACAGCGCCGACCCTCCGCCGTTGTAGTACCTGCAGTCGTAGAAGACGTCGAGCGCATCCTCAAAACTGCTAATCAAGAGGGGTTCTCCCTAGTCGCCCGTGGCAGCGGACATTCACAGGGAGGCCAGTCCCTGATAGAGTCAGGCGCCATTCTGGACTGCTCCGGATTGAATCGCATCGGTCGGCGCGACGGTGAATCGATTTGGGCGGAAGCGGGAGTCCTTTGGAGGGATCTCGTTCGCGAGATCCTGCCGGCTGGATATTTGCCGCTGGTGCTGACTGATGACCTGCACTCAACCATCGGCGGGACGCTTTCTACCGTGGGATTGGGAGCGGCCTCCCATCTGTTCGGAACACAGGCGGACAATGTCGACGCCTTGGAAGTCGTCACCGGAGACGGTCACCGCGTAATCTGTTCTTCCCGTGAAAATCAGGAACTTTTTGATGCGGTCCGTTGCGGACTCGGTCAGTTCGGAGTCATCGTACGGGCGAAATTGCGGTTGAGGCGCTGTGGCTCGCAGGTCAGAACATTCTTCCTGCTGTACGACGACCTGCGAATTCTCCTTCAGGACCAGGAGAAACTGATAACGGAGCGGCGCCTCGATTACATCGAGTGCGGATGCGCCCCCTGTACGCAAGGCTTTCGGAGTTTGGGAGAGGCGCGGGTGCCGTTCGCCGAGTGGTTCTATCCGATGCGCCTTTCGCTGGAATTCGATTCCGAGCCTCCCGCGGAAGACTCGGTCCTGGAAGGGCTACATCATTATCGAAAACTTCACGTCGAAGACAGTTCGATTCAGCAATTCTGCGTGCGGATGGAAGCCTTGTTCGATCACTGGAAGGAAAGCGGCGCCTGGCGCCTGGCTCACCCGTGGACCGAAGCGATTCTGCCCTGGGAGCGCAGCGCCGCCTTCATTGAGGGAGTGCTGAAGGGATTGCCTCCAAACCTGATTGCGGGCGGCCGCGTCCTCCTGCGGCCACTCAGGAGTGAGACCTGCCTCTCTCCAATGTTTAAACAACCGGGAGGCATGCTGATGTTGGGATTTGGAATTCATCCGTCGCTGCCCAAACAGATTGTTTCAAAGGTCTTGCCGATGTTGAGGAAGGCTGGAGATCTGAGCGTGCAGGTGGGGGGGAAGCGATGCCTGTCGGGTTGGATCGAGTTTGACGAAGAGCAGTGGAAAGATCATTTTGGAGCTTTGTGGCCGAAGGCGGCGCAGTGGAAGCGGTTTTACGATCCGAGCGCAATCTTGAACCCGGGATTTGTTCCGTTCTAATCGGCAGCGCTGCTTGAGGGGATTCGCACTGAGGAAGGGGAGGCGCCCCGCTCCCAGTCAGACGTCTGGATTCGGCGGCGTGTTGGCGTTGCGGCGATCGTCGAGGGCAGCGATCCTGCGAGAATCCCCTCCGCAGTAGGATTTTCCGAATCAACGTGAATCGACCATGCTTTTCAGACTTGATAGCGCGGGGAAAGAGTTCAGCGGCGAATGGCTCCTGAAGGGGATCACCGCGCAATGCAACCGGGGGGACCGGATCGGGCTGATCGGTTGCAACGGCGCCGGCAAAACCACTTTGCTGAACATGCTCGAGGGAAGGCTGGAGCCGGACGAGGGGCGGATTCTGCGCGCCTCGGGGGTTAGGTTCGCGCGGGTCGAACAGGCCGCCGAATTCGGCGAGGAGAAGTCGGTCCTGCAGGAGGCTCTTTCTGTTTTTTCGGAAATTCGCGAGATGGAACAGCGGTTAAGGGCGATGGAGCGCGAAATGGCGAAGCTGGGAGACGAGGGCCGGAGTCCTTCTGCCGAAGTTGCCGAACAATACGATCGCCTCAGGCACAGCTTGAGCGTTTTCGGAGGCTACGATTACGAAGCGAGAGCCAAGAAGGTCTTGCAGGGGCTTGGACTGACTCCGGAACTCTTCGAACGCCCAAGCAGGCGGATTAGCGGCGGACAGCAGAGCCGCCTCTTGCTGGCTCGCGCGCTGCTTCGGCCAGCCGACGTAATGCTCCTGGATGAACCGACCAACCACTTGGATCTTCACGGGATTTTCTGGCTGGCCGAATTTTTGAACCGTTTGGAAACCGCCTTCATCGTCATCAGTCACGATCGGCATTTCCTGGATCGGGTCACGCTGCGCACATGGGAAATCGAGCGCTGTCGTATGTTTGAGTACCCCGCCCCCTATTCGCGCGCGAGGCTCCTGCGGCAAGAACGCATTCGCTTGGAAACGCAGGCGTACAGGCAGCAGCAGGAGTGGAAGCTGAAGACCGAAGAATTCATTCGGCGCAACATCGTCGGACAAAAGACGAAACAGGCTCAATCGCGGCGGCGCCGGCTCGAAAAGACCGAATGGCTGGAGGATCCGGAGCCTGCGAAGTCTGCAATGCACCTGCGAATTCCCGAGGCCCCAAGGGGAAATGCGGTGATGTTGCGAGTGGAAAACCTGTCCGTCGGCTACACCAAGGACCAACCCGTCCTGAAGGGCGTGGAACTGGAGCTGTCGCGCGGCAGCCGCATCGGCATGCTGGGAGGAAACGGAAGCGGAAAGTCGACGCTTCTCAAGACGCTGCTGGGGATATTGCCGCCTCTGGATGGTCGATTGCAATGGGGTGACCAGGCCGTGCTGGGGTATTTTTCTCAACAACCTGAATGGGCGTTCCAGGGCGAAACGGTTTTCCAGTGCCTGACCGAACTCGACCCCTCCGGAACGGATCAGGATATCAGGGACCTGGGGGCGCGGTTTCTTTTCCGGGGAGATGAAATCTTTAAGCCGGTCGAAAGTCTGAGCGGGGGCGAGCGCAGCAGGCTCGACCTGGCCCGGCTCTTTTTCAAGCCGGTCAACTGCCTCCTTTTGGATGAGCCAACGAATCACCTCGACATCGAAAGTCGGCAGGTGCTGGAGGAAGCGCTGGCCCGATTCACCGGCGCCGTCCTGGTAGTGTCCCACGACTTTTATTTTATGGACAGGGTGGCGGAATCCTTTCTGCTGGCCCGGGACGGGGGGCTGCAGGAGTTTCGAAGCCTTGCCCGACTGGCAACAGAGATTACAGAAGCTTCAAATGAGGAACGAGAGGAAGATGCTTCGGAGCCGCCCCTAGCCCGTCCCGATTCGCCCAAACCGGAAGGACTTTCCAAAAACGAAAGGTGGAGGCGGCAGGTCCGACTGCAGCAGCTTGAGGAGCGGATCGACGGGCTCGAAGCTCGGAAATTGGAGATACAGGATTCGATTGATCGATCCGGATCGAATCATGTGAGACTGGCGGAGCTGGCCGTCGATCTGGAAGAAGTCGAAAGAGAGCTGCAGACGGGCTACGACGAATGGGAAGCGGCGGTTTGGGAGCTTGGCGACCAGAGTGAGGGCGCCGGTTGACGGGAAAGGGCCTCCAAGGGGTCGTAACTCGGCTTCTACAGCGGCTCTGAAACTGAGTGCATCCAGTCCGTATGCGAAACACCGGAAGAATCGGTAGAATATGAAATTTGAGTCTTTTGTTTACGGAGAGGTGAACTGAAGGATATGGAAAACGAAGAGCGGACCGATACGAAGCCTGAAATCGAAGACGAGGAATTTGTTCCCGAAGACGATGCGATCATCGGCCGGGCGTTTCGCTGGTCGCTGCTGGTCATTGTCCTGCTAGCGGCTGGCATCGGAGGATCTCTTCTTCTGAGCGGCGACAGACCGGTTGAGGAGGTCGTCCGCGAAATTGAAACAAGGGCGCCGGATCGTCTGATCCAGGAAGCCGAAGGCATGCCCCACGTCCGATTCGTCGATATCACCCGCCAGGCCGGGATCGACTTTTCCCACGTCAACGGAGCCACGGGTGAAAAGCTTCTCCCGGAAACCATGGGAGGGGGAGTGGCCTTTATCGATTACAACAACAGCGGACACCCCGACCTGCTGTTTGTCAATTCAAATCATTGGCCTTGGGACAGCGTCTCCGGACCGAGAGCCACCATGAAACTGTATCGGAACGACGGGAGGGGGAACTTCACCGACGTCACACGGGATGCCGGACTCGACGTCTCCTTTTATGGAATGGGCGTCGCCGTCGGCGACTACGACAATGACGGTTGGGACGATTTGTACATCACTGCTGTAGGCCGAAACTACCTGTTCCGGAACAATCAGGGACGTTTTGAGGACGTCACCGAGAGGGCCGAGGTGGCCGGTATGGATTCGTCCTGGAGCACCGGAGCGGGCTTTTTCGACTACAACAACAACGGACTGCTGGATTTATTCGTCTGCAATTACGTTGAATGGAGTAAGGAAATCGATTTTCGGATCGGGTTCACGCTCAACGGAGTCGACCGGGCGTACGGGCCGCCGACGAATTTCAGCGGAGCTCATTCATATCTGTTTCGGAACAACGGGGATGGAACCTTTACCGATGTATCCGCAGAGACCGGAATTCAGGTGACAAATCCCGCCACTGGGGGGCCGTTGGCCAAAGCCCTGGCCATCCTGCCCATCGATTTCGACCGTGATGGATGGATCGACATCGTTGTCGCCAATGACACGGTGCAGAATTTCTTGTTTCACAACCAGGGCGACGGAACCTTCCGCGAAATCGGGATGGAAGCTGGAGTGGCTTTTGACTTCAACGGCAGAGCCACCGGCGCGATGGGCATCGACGCCGGCCACTTTCGAAATGACGACATTATGGCCATCGGAATTGGAAACTTCGCAAATGAGATGTCGTCGCTGTTTCTTTCCCAAGAGGAAACTCTCTGGTTTGCCGATGAATCGATCGGAGAAGGCCTCGGATCCCCCAGTCGACTCAGTCTGACCTTCGGATTTTTCTTCTTCGATTACGATCTGGACGGACGACTAGATCTGCTGCAAGCGAACGGACACCTGGAGGAGGAAATCAATCAAGTGCAGAGCAGTCAGCATTATCGCCAACCGGCGCAGCTTTTCTGGAATGCCGGCGATGAGGGGACTTCGACGTTTGTCGAAGTGCAGGGGGAAACGACAGGCGACCTTACAACCGCTATCGTCGGCCGCGGCGCCGCATTTGCCGACATCGACGGAGACGGGGATTTGGATGTGGTCTTGACCCAGACCGGCGGACCCCCGCTCCTGCTGCGCAACGATCAGCAACTCGGCCACAACTTCATCCGCTTCAAACTGACCGGCACCACCTCGAACCGCAACGCCATCGGCGCCTGGATCGAAGTCGTTTCCGGCGACCTGGTCCAGCGCAGGCCGGTCCTTCCCACTCGCAGCTATCTGTCGCAAGTCGAAATGCCGGTAACCTTCGGGTTGGGAAGCCGGGACCGGATCGATTCGATCGTAGTCACCTGGCCCAACGGTCAGGAGCAGGAAGCGACCGAATTCCGCCTCAACTCGATGAACATCATCGAGCAGGAGCGGAAATAACGCGGTCTCCGAGTGCATAGTGCTGCGTGCTGCGTGCATTTTGCGAGAATCAGGGATTTGTGCATTAGTCGAGGCGTGACCGCAAATTTCTGCCGCGCCCTGACGGGCGCTCTTGATGCTGGGGAGCTTCCAACCCAGCCCTGACGAGACTGTCTCAAAAATCTAGAGTATGGGAGAAATTTTTCGAGCAGTTCTGAGCCGGAGGGGGTCAGACGCCGGAAGATGGATGGAGTTTGGCCGGCAAAGACCCTATCGAGCCGCTTGCCGGAGGCTGTAAAGCCTCCTCAGGTTATAGGCCAGGCAGATGAGGCTCCATTGGGCCT